>CACWZI010000034.1 GCA_902765305.1 uncultured Eubacteriales bacterium | reverse complement strand
CCGCCACGGCATTTCATCAGCGTTTGGGGAACGATGGCGGCAAATTGCCGCGACACGAAGTTAGTCCTTTAGGGCGACACGAAGTTAGTCCTTTAGGGCCGCTACAACTCGCACGGTATTGATAGGTTCGCGGCAGCCGCCATTCCTGTTCCCTGTTCCCTGTTCCCTGTTCCCTGTTCCCTCGTCTCCCCGACAAATCAGTATTTGTACGCGCTCAAAAGTAACCTTTATTCCCCGGCATACGCGATGCCGTCCAGTTGGAACAGCAGCCCGTCCTGTCCGCCGACGTGGGCAAACTCGGTCTGTATGGATTTGCGAACCGGGTATTTTCCGTGGAAGCGTTCCTTGATGACCTTCTCCATCACGGGGATGTTCCACACGTCCCGGAACAGGCAGTCCATCTGCACCACGTTTTCCAGCGTCAGGCCCACCATGGCCAGGCGCTTCTCCATCTCGTCGATGGCGCCGTTGACCTGGGCCTCGATGCCCTGTCCCACATTGCCGGCGCAGTAGTTGAGGAAGACCAGATTCCCGGCCTTGATGACCCCGGAATGGGCCCATTCCTCGTTGACGTCGTATCGCTCGATTGCGCTCATGCCTCTGCCTCCTCCTCCAGCGCCTCCACATAAAAGCTCACCGGCCTGAACCCGTCGTTGCAGCTGATCATGGCGGACTTCGGGTCCTTCATCCAACCGTCGTAGAAATTCTCCCCGCCGTGGGCCAGCGTCATCACGAAGGGGGAGAGGGTCTCCCAGGCGCTGTCGCACATGCCCTCGGGCTTTGCCCAGCCGTTGCAGGTGAACGTCCGGCCCTCCCACATGCCGCAGGCGTGCTCGATGGGGTTCTCATACTGCTGCATCAGATCGTCGTAGCGCGCCATGCGTTTGACGGTGATCCTGATCTTTTTCATGCTGCCTCCGCTTGTTATTACAATCCCAATTTCCTGTAGACGCTCTCTATGAAGGGGGATTTGTGTTCGATGTATCCGTCAATATCATGCGGATGGAGCGCCGCCCCTTCCGCCTTGATGCGGCTGTATTCACGCGCCGCGTCGGGATGATCGCGCAGGTAATTCCTGAAGGCGATGTGTCGCTTCAGCCCCGGGGAATCCTGTGGACAGACATACAGGTGGTGCTTTTGCAGGTGCGATTTGCCCTCATACCCGAAGGCCTCTCGTCCGGCGATGCCGAGGTCCCCTTCATGGTGATACCCGATGGCCTTCAGCGCAGAAACGACGGCACCAAACGCGGCGTAATCCCTGATGACGACGTCGATGTCGATGATCGGCTTTGCGGACAGCCCGGGCACGGATGTGCTGCCGACGTGTTCGATCGCAAGGGCCAGTTCGCCAAGCGAATCCCGGATCTCGGAGGCGATAGCCTCAAAGTCCTGCGCCCAGCGTTCGTCATAGGGCATGACGACGATATGCCTTGTAACCATTCGCAACCATCCTCACAAATGCACAGCCGATTATCCCGGATTACGGTGGGTCATCTTCTCCCTTCGGCGTCTCTTCTGCCGCGACTGCTCGCCGCTGGCCATGACCTTCTCGCCCTTCAGCGCCAGCATCTGGTCGCGCAGCTGGGCGGCCTTCTCGAAGTCCAGGTTGTTGGCGGCCTGGAGCATCATCTCCTCCAGGCGCTCGATGGCCATGCGCTTCTCCTCCTCGTCCATGCCGCTGGCGGCATCTGAATCGTCGGGCTTGCGGGTGACCTCCATCAGCTCGCGAATGGCGGTGCGTATGGTCTGGGGCTCGATGCCGTGTTCCTCGTTGTACTGCTGCTGGATCTCCCGGCGGCGGTTGGTCTCGCCAATGGCCCGCTGCATGGAATCGGTGATGCTGTCGGCGTACATGATCACCCGCCCGTCCACGTTCCGCGCCGCGCGGCCGATGGTCTGGATCAGGCTGGTCTCGCTGCGCAAAAAGCCCTCCTTGTCCGCGTCCAGTATGCAGACGAGGCTGACCTCCGGCATGTCCAGACCCTCGCGCAGCAGGTTGATGCCCACCAACACGTCAAACTCGCCGCTGCGCAGGCCATGGATCAGCTTGATGCGCTCCAGCGTCTCCACGTCCGAATGCAGGTACTCCACCCGGATGTCCATCTCCCGCAGGTACTGCGTCAGGCTCTCGGCCATCTTCTTGGTCAGCGTGGTCACCAGCACGCGCCCGCCGGCTTCGGTAACGGTGCGCAACTCGCCCAGCAGGTCGTCAACCTGGCCGGTGGCGGGGCGCATGATGATCTCCGGGTCGATCAGGCCCGTGGGGCGTATGATCTGCTCCACCACCTGCTCGGCCCGCTCCAGCTCGTAGGGGCCGGGGGTGGCGGAGACGTAGATGGTCTGGCCCGCCCGTTCCTCGAACTCGTGGAACTTCAGGGGCCGGTTGTCGTAAGCGGCGGGCAGGCGGAAGCCGTAGTCCACCAGCGTGCGCTTGCGGGCGAAATCGCCGTTGTACATGGCGCGGATCTGGGGCACGGTCACGTGGGCCTCGTCGATGAAGATCAGGAAATCCTTGGGGAAGTAGTCCATCAGCGTGAACGGCGCCTCCCCGGGCTGGCGTCCGTCGAAGTAGCGGCTGTAGTTCTCGATGCCGCTGCAATAGCCGATCTCCCGCATCATTTCGATGTCGTAGTACACCCGCTGCTCCAGCCGCTGGGCCTCCAGCAGCCGGTCGTTGTCCCGGAAGTCCTTCAGCCGCAGGGCCAGGTCCGCCTCGATCTGCTCGATGCAGCGGTCCAGCTTGTCCTTGCTGGTGGCGTAGTGGGACGCGGGGAAGATCAGCACGTGGTTCATGAGCCGCAGCACCTTGCCGGTGACCATGTCGATCTCGCTGATGCGCTCGATCTCGTCGCCGAAGAACTCCACCCGCACGCCCCTCTTTTCAGAAGCCGCGGGGATGATCTCGATCACCTCGCCCCGCACGCGGAAGGTGCCGCGCTCGGGCTCAAAGTCGTTGCGGGTGAACTGGATGTCGATGAGGCGGCGGATCAGGTCGTCCCGGTCGATCTCCATGCCCTCCCGCAGGGATACCGATAGCCCCTCGTATTCCTCCGGGTCGCCCAGGCCGTAGATGCAGCTGACCGAGGCGACGATCACCACGTCCCGCCGCTCCGCCAGCCAGCTCGTGGCGCTGTGGCGCATGCGGTCGATCTCGTCGTTGATGGAGGAATCCTTCTCGATGAAGGTGTCCGTGGAGGGGATGTAGGCCTCCGGCTGGTAGTAGTCGTAGTAGGACACGAAGTAGCCCACGGCGTTCTCCGGGAAGAACTCCCGGAACTCCGCGGCCAGCTGGGCAGCCAGGGTCTTGTTGTGGGCGATGACCAGGGCCGGGCGATTGGCGTTTTTGATGATGTTGGCCATCGTAAACGTCTTGCCCGAGCCGGTGACGCCCAGCAGCACCTGGTGCCTCATGCCCTGTGCCAGCCCCTCGGTCAGCTTCTCGATGGCCTGGGGCTGGTCGCCGGTGGGCGAATATTCGGAATGGAGCTTGAACATGGACATGATGGAATCCTTTACGTGTGGTGTTTTGATGAATCCATTATACCACCTGTGGGGATGATTGAAAACAGGATTGGAGAAGTTTAAACTGATGTTCGATATGAAATGATCGGGAGGGGCTGCGGTACAAAACCGGTGCCTCCTCCTTGCTTGGTCATTCGGGGGTAGGCAGCCTCCGCCGGGGTTCGCGTCCGGGTTGGAGGCGTTCTTTTATGCGTTGTGTGGTGCTTTACTTCACGGGAACGCTGTCCTCATAGAGCCATTCAGGATCGAGGTCAAGCCCGTTGGCCCACTGAACGGTGCCGTAGGCAATGCTGGCGGTCTGGAACAGAAGGTCGTTGTTCAGCGGTTGATAGCACTTTCGGCATAACAGGGGCTTCATGTCAAAGTCGCGCAGTTCGCCATTGACAAAGCGCACGCGCAGGACGTAATCCTGCAGGATGGATACGCTGGTGGCATCCGGGGAGAGCTCCCGGCTACCGGTAATCATTTCTTCCATGTCGGCACCTCACTTCAAGGGTTCGATTCTGAAGGGCTGTTCGTCGTTCTGGGCAAGCTCCCAATTCAACAGTAGTTCTTCCTGATGGATATAGGCCCATGCCTTGATGAATGCAGCTTGCTTTGGCGGCATCTTTCCAGCGAGCAGATTGCCTTCAAAGTCCACTTCTGCCTTGTATTCCCCGTATCTGGCGTGAAAATGCGGCGTATGATGCTGGCCGTCCTTTTCAAAATACATGGAAATCAGTATTCCGTAAAACAGGCTGATGACGGGCATAGATTTTCTCCCTTATTGGTCGTTCGGTCGGTGGGGTAGGTCGCGGTCGCGTCCTGGGTGGGTCGATCAAAGGCGTAACGGCTGGCCTACGTTGTCACGGAATGTACCGTTGAGTATTTTGAACAGATCAATGAACCAGCCGAACAGAAACAGGCCTAATGTGAGTATGTACAGAAATCCCTTGCCGATCCTGCCGACGTAGAATTGATGCAGGCCGAGTACTCCGCCAAACAGGCAGAGAAAAAACGCGACCCATTTTCGCTTATCTGATGTTATTGTGACATAATTTGGCATGGGTATACCTCCTTATATTGGCCTGCTGTTCCGGGTGATAGACCCCCCATCTTCTTCCCTTGTGAATATACCGTTCATCTCCAGGCGGAACCAGTATAGCATAATGAATACATGCTGTAAATACGTACTGCGGGCTGTTCTTTGATTCTGACTGCCTACGGCTTGCAAATCCCGCACGGCGAATAGCCCTGGGCGATCAATGCGTTCCGTGTGCCGGTGAATTCCTCCCGGTTTTTGGGACTCATGTTTTTTATGCCAGGGCATTCGGGGTGGTGGAATTTCTTCGAGCGCTTGTTGAGCACGTAGGACCGCGTGATGCCGGTGAAGGCGCTGGCGAAGCTCTGGATCGCCATCGCGGCCCTGACCAGCGCGGCGTAATCGCCGATGCTTTCACAGCGCTGGGCGGAGACCGTGCCAAAGGACAGGCGCGCCTCCTCGTCCACGATGTAGCGGCAGGATTCCCAGCCGCCCAGCTCCAGCGCGTCCAGGTACAGCTTTGACAGCGCGTCCGATTCGCCGGAGACCGTGTACAGATGTGCTGTGTCGGTCCAGGCCATGGCGGCGGTCCTTTCGCCGGTCAGGGTGTAGTCGCAGCGCAGGACGCTGCCCTTGTTTTCCGAGACGACAGGTTCGAAGCCGCCGGCGCGAACCTTCGCGGCCATATCGCCGCCCTCCGCCAGGCCCGCGGCGCAGAGGACCAGTATCAAAACGATGGCGAGCAGCTTTTTCATGGGCATTCCTCCCAATCCTATTCCCGTGTATATAGTACCGTGAAACGGATGACATGTCAATGATTCGCTTGTCATTTATCCCGGATGCTGGTATAATGAATGTATTCTTTAGTGAGGGGTGATCGGATGCCGCTCAAACCGATCGAAGTCAACCGGGAATGGCATACCGCCGGGGGAAACGGCCCGGAAGGGCTGTTCTGCCTCGGCGACGCCGTGGAAAACCTGGATGCGCTGCTGCCGGAATACGAGGGAAAGGTCAAGCTGGTGTACATGGACCCGCCCTTCATGACCGGAGACCGCTTCTTCATGCGGGTGCGCGTGGGCGAGGACCAGTGGAAAAAGGGCCGGGGCGGCATGGCGCTGGAGGCCTTTTCCGATAAGATGAGCCGGGAGGAATACCTGGGCCTGCTTCGCCAGGTGCTGACGCGCTGCCACCGGCTGCTCAGCGACACGGGCATGATTTTCGTGCACATCGACTACCGGGCCCACCCCCACGTGCGGCTGCTGCTGGACGAGATCTTCGGCGAGGAGAACCTGCTCAACGAGATCATCTGGGTCTACCAGAGCGGCGGGCGCAGCGTGAACCACTTCAGCCGCAAGCACGACGTGATACTGTTCTACCGCAAGACGGCGAGGTATGACTTCAACATCGACGCCGTGAAGTCGGTGCCGGCCCAGCCCAAGCCCAACCACATGCGCCGACACGTGGACCCGGACGGCAGGGTCTACCGCTCGATCAAGACCAACGGCAGGGTGTACACCTACTACGACGACGAGCCCGTGGCCCCCACCGACGTGTGGCAGGACCTGAGCCACCTCCAGCAGAAGGACCCGGAGCGCACCGGCTACGACGCCCAGAAGCCGCTGGCGCTGCTGGAGCGCATCGTGAAGTGTGCGTCCAGGCCGGGGGAGTGGGTGCTGGACCCCTTCGCGGGCAGCTGCACCACACTGGAGGCCGCCAGGCGGGGCGGCAGGCGCTTCATCGGCATCGACCGTTGTCCGCTGACGGTGAACATCGCCCGGCGCAGGCTGGCAGGCGCGGATTATGGCATAGAGCTGCCCCGGTCGGTGGACGCGGCCCCGGCCTGCGAGGCCTCCATCCGGTCGGGCGTGGGCTTCTTCCACGTTACCCTTGAGGGCTTCGACGCCGGCATTCCAGGCCTGCCTGAGGGGTGCGCGCCGATGGACGCGGTGGACAACTGGTCCGTGGGCTATCTGCGTCCGGAGGGCTACCGGGTGATGGCGGAATTTGCCAGGACCCGCAAGGAAGGCGCGCTGCGGCGGGAGCTGGCCGTGCCGGTGTACGGCGGCGAGCTGGCCCTGTGCGTGGGGGACGTGACGGGCCGCAGCTTCTACTATGCGCTGGAACGCATATAAGTTATCTCAAAGTTCATACTGATGCAATATTCATAACCTATAATACAAGCTATGTTATGAAGAGGATAAATCCTATTCGGCCATCATCCGGGGAGGTTGGACGATGCTTTTGCATGTGGGCGACCTGGTGAAGATGCGCAAGGCGCATCCCTGCGGCAACGACGTCTGGCGGATCACCTACGTGGGCGCGGACATCAAGATGCGCTGCGAGAAGTGCCAGCGGATCGTGATGCTGGAGCGCCCGGTGTTTGAAAAGCGGGTCAGGAAGCTGCTGGAGAGCGCCGGGGAGAGCGAGGCGTGAGAGCCCCGGGCGGCCTGATAAGGCTGATCCTGGCGCTGGCCCTGGCGGCGGCGCTGGCGCTGGGCCTGCGGCAATGGGTCTGTATCACGGTCCGCGTGGCGGGCACCTCGATGCAGGACACGCTGCAGGCGGGCGATGTCGCCCTCGTCACCCGGTTCGACTACCGGAGGAAAGGTCCGCGGCGGGGCGACGTGGTGCAGTGCGTCTTTCTCGGGCGAAGCGACACCTACATCAAGCGGGTGGTCGGCCTGCCCGGAGAGGCGATCCGCTTCTCGGAGGGCATGCTGACCGTGGACGGCCAGCCGGTCGAGGAGCCCTACATCTCTTCCCTTACCGGGGATTACGAGGTTCACCTGGATGCCGGGGAATACCTGGTGCTGGGCGATAACCGGGCCGACAGCTACGACAGCCGCATGGCGGACATGGGCCCGCTGGGCGCGGACGCCTTCCTGGGGCGGGTGCGTTTCATACTGTGGCCGCTTCAGCGCATCGGGCCGGTGCGATAACAGACGATTGACAAGGAGATATTGAAGATGGAAGACAACAACGGCAACGCGCCGCAGAAGGAACAGCTGAACGAGGAAGCCGAGCGCCAGATCAGCGAGATCGAGGAGAAGGTAGCCAAGAAGAAATCGGGCTTCTGGAAGGAAGTCAAGGAATGGGTGGTCGCGCTGGTTGTGGCCCTGCTGGTGGTATTCGTGATCCAGACCTTCCTGTTCAGGATCATCCGGGTGGACGGCCACTCGATGGACACCACGCTGGCCGACGGGGAGCGGCTGTTCGTCACCGTGACCGACGTGAAGTTCGGCAGCGTCCAGCGGGACAGCGTGGTCATCTGCCACTATCCCAACCGCTACAACAACTTCCTGGGCATCATCCCGATGCAGACCTACTTCGTCAAGCGCGTGGTGGCCGTTCCCGGCGATACCGTCTATCGCAAGAACGAGGTGACCCACGTCGTCTATGAGAAGGATGGCCAGACTGTGGACGAAATGCTGGACGAGCGCTACGGCGACTACTTCCCCAACGGCAGCCCCGACGACTACGACCCCTATGTGCTGGGCGAGGACGAATACTTCGTGGTGGGCGACAACCGCTACAACAGCCACGATTCCCGGGACTGGAGGGACGACGACCCGGATATGGACGTGGGTCCGATTTCCAAGAGCATGATCGTGGGCCGCGTGCGCCAGGTCATCTGGCCGCTGGGCAGCTGGCGGGCGGTTCACTGACGGAGGAGGGCCTATGCATAACAAGAAGCTGATACGCATCATCGCCATCGTCCTGGCGGTGCTGCTGGCGGGCGGCGTGGTGTTCGGCGCGCTGTTCAGCAGCCTGGCAGAGGAACAGACCGCGGTCGGAAATGTCGGGCGACATCAATACGAGCTTACGATGGAATACCTTGCCGACGGACAGGCGCTGCACATCACGCAGCGCCTTGTCTATTGTAACGGGACGGGCCGCCGGTTGACCGAGGTCGTGTTTTACGCGGCGGGGAACCTGTTTCGCCGGGAGAGCGCGTCGATGTACGAGACGGACGACCTGGCGCGGGTGTTTTTCGCGGGCTACACCCCGGCGGGCATCGACCTGCGCGCGGTGCGCTGCGATGAAGAACCGACCGATTTCGGCTTTCAGGGCGAGAACGAGAACTACCTGCGGGTCAGCTGCGACGTGGCGCCGGGCGGTCAGTGTACCTTTGAATTCGATTACTACCTGTTGCTGATGCGCTGCGGGGCGTTCCAGGGCGCGGGGGATACCGACGTTCGGCTCAGCGCCTTCTGCTTCGTGCCCGGGGTGCCGGACGGCGGAACCGGACAGTTCGACATGAAGACGCCCCTTTCGCATACCCGCTGGCTGGACTGCGAGGCGGCGGATTACCGGGCGACGCTGACGCTCCCCGAGGGGTGGATGCTGTGCGCCACGGGCAGCGCCGGCCTGGCTTCCCGGGCCGACGGCGCTGCGGTATGGCGGATCGAAGCCGATGGCGTGCGGGATTTCGCGCTGTCCTTCGGTCGCCGCTGGCGCAGCTACGAACGGGACAGCGCCTCGGGCGTGCGCGTGCGGGCGCTGACCAACGTGCGCGGCGCGGCGGGGCGAATGCTCGACGTGGCCGCGACGGCCGTCGATCAGTGCGTAGCCTGGTTCGGCGCCTTTCCCGAGGAGGAACTGGAGCTGGCCCAGTCCGACGCGCCCCTGGACGCGACGGTGTTTCCTGGGGTCGTCTGGCTGCCTTCGGCGCTGCTGGACCCGGCCCGGGCGGACGACCTGGCCCAGCACATCCGCTTTGCCGTCGCCCAGCAGTACTTCGGCCTGTCGGCCTGGGTGGAGCCCTCGGCGGACGCCTGGTTGAGCGATTCGGTGAGCGAATACGTCGCTTGCCTGCTGCTGGAGGCGGCCTCGGGGCGGGAGCGCTTCCTGGCCTACGTCAACCGGGATTGGGTCAGCGCACTCCAGCAGACGGTGCCCGGCGGCCTGAATATCACCAGCGACGCCATGCGCTTTGACGCCGACAGCTACAAGCTGGTGGTGCGCCAGCGTGGCGCGGTAGTGCTGCACGAGCTGCGCCTGGCCATGGGGCTGGAGGATCTCATTGCCGGCCTGAAGGCCTTCCTGGAGATGGGCGCGGACGGGCACACCCTGACGGAAAGGGAATTCGTCGCCGCCATGGACGCGGCCACCGGCGAGAGCTGGGAGGCGTTTTTGACGGACTGGCTGTTCAACGTGGGCGACTATGTACAGCAGGACATGACCTGGTATGAATAGGGGAAATAGCGCAGCTGTTCAGGTTTGTAAATACTGATTGAATAGATACAAAAAAACAGAAGCGCAGGACCCAAAGAGTTCCTGCGCTTCTGTTTGAAGGAAGGGCCTTACGCATCCTCCGGCATGATGGAGGCGGTGACCAGCTGGGCGACGCTGGCGAAGCCCTCGTCGGAGACGGGTGTGAAGATGAACTGCACGTAGTTGCCCGACTGGGTGATGAAGATCACGTAGCCGGCGTCCACGTCCGGGATGCTGAAGGACGCGGCGTCCAGGCCGTTAAGGGTGCAGCGTTCGATCTCCGTCGCGCCGTTGGCCTCCAGCTGGCTGACCGCATCGTCGATCGTCAGGCCGTCGTAACCATCCAGGTACTGGGCGTAGATGCCCGCCGAACCGTCGGACACTTCGAACTTGCCGATCATCTCGGCGGGGTCGTCCTCGGTGGGCTCCAGGTTCTCGAAGATATCGGGAATCCAGAACTGCAGCGCGACATCCTCGAAGGTGTACCAGCTGCCGGGGATCTCTGCGGCCGCGGCCTCCGCGTCTGCCCAGTTGATGTCGGGAACCTGTTCAGCCAGCGCGCAGGGCAGCGCCAGCAGCAGAGCCAAGGCGACGAGGGTTGCGAGAATCTTCTTCATGGGTCGTTCCTCCTTTATGTTCGCCCGGTTGAACCGGGTGATGTCGGTGAAAAGCAGGGGCTGCTTCAGTATTTGGGACTTCATTTTGTCCGAATGCGGTCCAACGCCATTCTGACCGCCCGATAGCCGGGAATGATCAGCCCAAACAGTTTGGGACAGCGACGCGCCAGCACGTAGGCCACCCGGGTGATCAGATCGCAGTCGCGGATCTTCAGGGCATGTCCTGACTTCAGGACGCGCTGTCTCCAGTGCGCCTGTGTGACAGTGTCTGCCTCTAACCGCTGCAGCACGCCATAATACCACAGCAGCGACCTGAATTCGGTCTGCTTTATGTGTGCCAGCTGGGCCTGGGAGATTATGGAAGGGGAATGGGCCTGCATGTAGGCCATGTAATGCTCGCTGGCGCGCAGCCAATCCTCGAGCATGGCCACCGTTGGATTTTGGCTGATGCTGCCGGGGCGTATGCGATGGAACACCAGCACATCGTCCACCACACAGCATGTGCGAACGCGGTCAAACACGCGATAAATGATGTCGGTACACTCGAAGACGTGCCCCTCCGGAAAGCGAAGATCGTGCCACAATACTCGGACAGAGAGCTTGTTCCAGACAGCGCGACCGAGCGTTCCGTCAGCCAGCTCCGATAGCGCTTCCCTGTGGCCCAGAATCCGGTCGGTTTTCGCACCTGCCTGGTTTTGGAGGCTGCTGTGTTTCATGATTTTCGTACTGGGCACATCTTGGTATCTGTACACGGCAATATGGGCGTTCTCCCGAAATATCGGTTCCAACAGCCTGCGGATCATGTCTGGGTGGAAGGCATCATCTGGGTCCAGGAAGGCGACGTAATCGCCGCTCATGCAGTCCAGTCCGGCGTTCCGTGTCGCGCTGAGCCCATGTTTTCCTGGTGGATCACCCGGAACCGGGCATCGCGGGAGGCGTACCGATCACACACCTCGCCGGAGCCGTCGTTCGACCCGTCGTCCACCAAAGGGAACTCAAGGTGTCCGTAGGTCTGCGCAACCAGGCTGTCGAGCGCTTCCTCGATATAGGGCCGGACGTTGTATACCGGCACGATTACGCTGACCAGGGGACCCGCGCCTTCCGACAGGGTTGAACAATCCTTCTCCTCGATATTCGCCATATCATCTTCCCCTGACGCTACCCTTTTGTGAACCGGGACAGCAGCAGCTCCTCCAGCATGACCAGCTCACTCTCAGGCTCCGCGTTTCCCTCCGGCACGTAGACCAGGCCCACGGCGTAACGGGTGACCGCCGCCAGCATGATGTGGAAGCAGCTGGAGAACATGGATGTCTCGGAGATGTCGTTGCGCAGCGTGCCGTCCCGCCGGCCCCGTTCGCACAACCGATAGAAACGCTCGTGCAGAATCTCGACTATTTGTAAATAGGGCTGCCTCTGCGCTGCGGTTCCCGATTCATGTTGCAAATAGCTGTTGAAATTGTAGTTGAACCGCAGGATATCCCGGTGATTTCTGTACAGGTCCAGGAAGGAATCCAGGTAGAAGCGCAGATATTCCGCGCCGGTCATGGTTTCATGTATCTCCATTGGGACAAAGGCGTCGTGGTGCGCGATGTATTCATGCCATTTCCACGTGCCGATGGCGACGACCAGATCCAGCTTTGAGGCGAAGTAGCGGTAGAGCGTCGCCCTGCTGATGCCGCAGGTCTTTGCCACCTCCGGCATCGTTACGGGCTCTATGCCTCTTTCGGAAAACAGCCGAAAGGCCGTTTCCAGTATGTGTCGCTCCTTTGCCAGCTTCCAGGGCTTGCCCGAAGGGTAGTCGTTCACGCACTGTTCCTCCGAATGAAAACGATCATTTTTGAGATGATACATCTCAATTTTACAACGGAATGTGACAAGTGTCAAGGGGGGAGAAAAAGAACCTTCGCATCACTCGGGTCGACATGTTGAATGATGCGAAGGTTCTGTCGGACATGGCATCGATTGTAAAATGTGGCGGTTTATTCCCCGGCGACAGCGTCGCTCAGCGCATCCCATTCCTCGTAGAGCCCGTCGAGCCTGGCCTGGGCCTCCCGGTGCTCCCGGGCCACCCTGGCGGATTCGGCGGGGTTTGAGTAGATCTCGGGCAGGCCCATCTGATTTTCAAGATCAGAAATCAGCTGTTCGGCGGCGGCGATGTCCTCCTCGGCCTTTTTCAGCTTGGCCTGGAGGGCCTTGGCGGATTCCTTCGCCAGGCGCTGGCGGCGCTTTTCCTTGTCGATCTGGGTGCGGGTGGCCCCACCGGCGGTCCATTCCTCCTCGCCGGCGGCCTGGACCCGCTTTTTTTCAAGGTAGTCGTCGTAGTTGCCCAGGTATTCCACCGCGCCCTCGGGGCTCATCTCGATGACCTTGGTGGCGACGCGGTTGATGAAGTAGCGGTCGTGGCTGACGGTGAGCAGCGTGCCCTCGAAGTCCTCCAGCGCGGCCTCCAGCACCTCCCGGCTGTCCATGTCCAGGTGGTTGGTGGGCTCGTCCAGCAGCAACAGGTTGTCCTGCTTCAGCATCAGCTTCGCCAGCGCCACCCGCCCGCGCTCGCCGCCGGAGAGGGTGCCCACCGGCTGGAAAACGTCGTCGCCGGTCAGCAGGAACAGCGCCAGCACCCCGCGCACCCGGTCGGGCTCCAGGCGGGGGAAGTCGTCCCACACCTCGTTCATCACGTCCTTCTCCGGGTGCAGGCCGGCGTGCTGCTGGTCGTAGTAGCCCAGGTCCACATTACTGCCGAAGTCCACCGTGCCGTGGTCTGCGGCCAGTTTGCCGGCGATAATGTTCAGCAGCGTGGACTTGCCCACGCCGTTGGGCCCGATGATGGCCACCCGGTCCCCGGCGCGCAGGTGCAGGTTGAAGTGCTCGAACAGCGTGCGGCCCTCGAAGCCCTTCGACAGGTCATGCAGCATCAGCACGTCGTCGCCGGTGCGGCGGCGGGCGGTGAAGTTGAAGCGCACCTTTTGCTCGCTGACGGGCCGTTCGATCCGCTCCAGCTTCTCAAGGCGCTTCTCCCGGCTCTCAGCAGCCTTGATGGACTTTTCCCGGTTGTACATGCGGTAGCGGGCGATGATGGCCTCCTGCCGGGCGATCTCGGCCTGCTGCAGCTTGTACTCCTTCAGCTGGCGTTCCAGGTTCGCCTGGCGCTGCACGGCGAAGCGGTCGTAGTTGCCGGCGTATTGGGTCAGCCGCTTCATGGACAGCTCGGCCATGCAGTCGCACACGGCGTTCAGGAAGTAGCGGTCGTGGCTGATGACCAGCACCGTGCCCCGGTATTTCTTCAGCGTCTCCTCCAGCCACTGGGTGGAGGCCAGGTCCAGGTGGTTGGTGGGCTCGTCCAGCATCAACAGGTCCGGCTGGGTCAGCAGCAGCCGCGCCAGGCACAGGCGGGTCTTTTCGCCGCCGGAGAGCAGGCTCGCGGGCTGGGTCTCCCGGCCACGGGCGAAGCCCAGGCCGGCCAGCACGCCCTGTATGCGGCTGGGCCACTCGTAGCCCCCGGCGTCCTCGAAGCGGTTCACCAGCCGGGAATAGGCCCGGGAGAGCTGGTCGAAGGCCTCGGGATCATCGTGATTCTCGGCCATCTCGTGCTCCATCTGGCGCATGCGCGCCTCCATCTGGCGCACCGGCTCGAACACCCGCTCCAGCTCCTGCTGTATGGTCAGCTCGCTCTGGATGTCGGCGTCCTGGGTCAGCATGCCCACCCGCATGCCCTTGACCAGCGCGATCGTGCCGGAATCCGGGGCCATGTCGCCGTTGATGAGCCTGAACAGCGTGGATTTGCCGCTGCCGTTCACGCCGACCAGTCCCATGCGCTGTCCGGCCTGAAGGGTCAGGTTCACGTCCTTCAGCACCTCGTTCATGGCGAAGGACTTGTTCACATTTTGGATGGTCAGAAGTATCATATGGGAGACCTTTCTTTATCAATAGCGCGTCGCATGATCCGCATCCTGACGCCGGTGTCCTGGATCAGCAGGTCGCCCTGCATGCGGGCCAGGGCCCAGGCGGTGTAGATATCGCCTGCGGAGCCAGACAGGTTGGAGATCTGCACGATCCACAGCGGCCAGAACCACTCGCCCGGCAGCCTTGCGATGGCGATTTGCAGCGCGACGCCCCAGAACACCACCGGCGCGAGGGCGGTGACGATATGGGACTTTCTGTCAAACCACGCTGTGCTGCCCGCGTAGGCGTAGGGCAGCTTCAGTCCGTAGACGGGCTTTACCCCGGACAGGGCGAACATGGTGATGCCGTGGACCAGCTCGTGCAGGGGTATGTAGAGGACCAGGACCAGCCCAAGGCAGGGCCACATAGTCCATCTCGAGGCCATCAGCCGCCAGGAGGGTCCCACCGGCACGGCCAGCAGCCCGGCGATCACCGGCAGGACGATCAGCGCCAGCGAAAGGATCACCAGCGCTTTCATCTGCCTGCGGTTGTGCATGAAGTCCAGCGTCCCGGCGTAGCGATAGCCTTTTGGCAATGTTGCGTAATTCACGATTGATTCCCTTCGGTGATTCGTAATAATGAGAAATGAGGAATTAGGAATGAGGAATGAAAGAGGAAATCCTTACGGATTTCTTTGATTGGACAGATACACATACGTCATTTCAGACTGTCCAGCCTTTGAATCAAAACAAATCCCAAAGGGATTTTTACCACCATTCCTCATTTCTCATTCCTCATTTCTCATTCACCATCTGATATGTCGCCCTTGGCGACATATCAGATGGTGCTCCACCGTCCGCTTGCCCCGCAGGGCAGCACGCCGCCGGCGGTGACGGGGAGGACGATCTCGTCCGCGATGACGTTGCCACCCCGGGTGCGGGCAACGGTCATGGTCAGCATGTTATTCAGCACCGCGGGCTGAAGGCCCGTGGTGTAGCTGTTGATCAGCATGAAAAGGGCGTCCTCGGCCAGCACCTTCGCGCAGGCGTCCACCAGGCCGTAGAGCTCGTTTTCCAGCTTCCACACCTCGCCGCCGGGACCGCGGCCGTAGCTGGGCGGGTCCATCAGTATGCCCTGGTAGGCGTTGCCCCGGCGGGCCTCACGCTGTACGAACTTCAGCGCGTCGTCGATGATCCAACGCACGCTCGTCTCGTCGATGCCGCAGAGCTTCCGATTTTCCCCGGCCCACTGTACCATGCCCTTGGCCGCGTCCACGTGGGTCACCTTCGCCCCGGCCATCGCGCAGGCGCAGGTGGCCCCGCCGGTGTAGCCGAACAGGTTCAGCACCCTGATGGGCCGACCGGCAGCTCTGATCAGGTCTGCCATCCATGCCCAATTCACCGCCTGCTCCGGGAAAAGGCCGGTGTGCTTGAAACCGGTGGGGCGAACGTAGAATTTCAAATCGCCACAGTTCACCGTCCAGCGGTCCGGCAGCTTTTTGAAGAATTCCCATTCGCCGCCGCCCTTTTGGGAGCGGTGATACCAGGCGTCCGCCTTCTCCCACAGCTTTGGCTGCTGCTTTGGCCATATGGCCTGGGGGTCAGGGCGGCGCAGAATGATGTCGTTCCAGCGCTCCAGCTTCTCGCCGTCGCCGGTATCGATGACCTCGTAATCCTTCCAGCCGGATGCAATGAACATGTCAAACACCTCACTATTCTACATTATATGGGGATTTGTGAAGCGCTTCAATCAAATTTGTATAAAAAATGATTCCAAGAGGTAGATTGTTAAGGGAAAATGTGCTATAATGACCTATCAGGAAAAACGGAGGCGCGTCCATGAAGATCGGCATACTCGGTGGAACCTTTGATCCCGTCCACAACGGCCACATAGAGATCGCCATGGCGGCGATGGCGGCGCTGGGGCTGGACCAGGTGGCGCTGATGCCGTCGGGCGACCCGCCCCACAAGACGAGGGCCACGGACAAGCTGGACCGGCTGCGCATGGCCGAGCTGGCCGCCGAGGGCAGGCCGGGGCTGTATGCCAGCGACCTGGAGATCCGTCGCCAGGGCCGGACCTATACGGTGGACACGCTGTCGACCCTGGCGGTGGAGCATCCCGAGGTGGAGTGGACCTACATCCTCGGCGCCGACGCCCTGAACAAGCTGGATACCTGGAAGGAGTTTCCCCGCATCGCCCGGCTGTGCGCCTTCGCGGCGGTCAGCCGACCGGGCTGCGACGAGGACCTGGCGCGCCTGCGGGCGGGGGCCATCAACAGCTGCTACCATACTCGGGTGGACCTGCTGCCCGTCAGCGGCCCGGCGCTTTCGTCCACGGCGGTGCGCAGGCGGGTGGCCGAGGGCCTTCCCATCGACGATTGTGTGCCGGGGCCGGTGGCCGACTACATCCGCGGGAAGGGACTCTATCTTTGCAAGTACAGCGAGGCGCAGATACTGGACCGGCTGAAGGGCATGCTGACCTGGCACCGCTTCACCCATACCTTGGGCGTGGCCGACACGGCCCAGCGGCTCGCGCCGAACTGCGGCGTCGATCCCCTGCGGGCGCGTCTGGCGGGGCTGCTGCACGACTGCGCCAAGTCCATGCCCCTGGACGAGATGCGGGAATTGGTGGTGAAGAACCTGCCCGACATCGACGCGGAGGAGCTGGATACCCGGGCGATCCTCCACGCCCCGGCGGGCATGGTGATGGCCCGGGACGTGTTCGGCGTGCGGGACGCCGCGATACTCAGCGCCATCCGCAAGCACACGGTGGGGGACGGGCAGATGTCCCCGATGGACGCGCTGATCTACGTCTCCGATTTCATCGAGCCGGGGCGCGAGCCCTTCCCGGGGCTGGAGAAGGCACGGATGCTGGCGGAGAAGGACATCTACCGCGCCATGGTCTGCTGCACCCAGCTGACGGCAAAGCACCTGAAATCCCAGGGCAAGCACGTACACCCCAGGAGCCAGGCGCTGCTGGACCATTACGACAAATGAAAAAAATATAACAACAGGAGGTTTGCAACATGATCGATTCCAAGGCATTGGCTGAGAAGATCGCCGGTATTCTGGACAACAAGGGCGCGACCGACATACAGATCCTGGAGGTCGGCCACATGACCTCCATCACCGACTTCTTCGTGGTCGCCAGCGGCCGGAACGTGCAGTCCGTACACACGCTGGCCGAGGACGTGGAGGAGCATCTGGCCGAGGAGGGCATCGAACCCCGCCGCAAGGAGGGTAAGAACGGCGCGCGCTGGATCGTGCTGGACTACGCCCACGTGATCGTGCACATCTTCCACCCCGAGGAGCGTCAGTATTACAACATCGAGCGCCTCTGGCAGGACGGCACCAACGACGAGCACTACGAGAGCAAAGTCGACAAATGACAGGCAACGCAACTTTAACTTGCGGTGAATGTTATTAAATGATATACTTCGATTAATGCGAAGAGGGAGACAAGTAAGCCGCTTCCAACGCATCAGAGAGCCGTCGGCGGGTGAAAGGCGGTTGCGCGAATCGGCTGAATACACTCCGGAGCACCGCACCGAAGGGCCTTGGGGCCTGCGTAGGCCGCGGCGGGCGCGCCCGATACAGCGCAGAAATGGCCCTCAGGCCGTTTCGTGAGGGCGCCGGTCGCAAGACCACGCCAAATAGAGGTGGTACCACGGTCACAACCGTCCTCTGCTGATGGCAGAGGACGGATTTTTATTGGAGGCGAATGCATCATGCCAATTACCGAGATTCTTGAAAACAACGCCAAAAAGTACGGCTCCGAGATCGCGCTGGTGGAGATCAACCCGGAGGTGCGCGAGGATCGCCGGGTCACCTGGAAGGAGTACGAGCTGATCGAGCGCGGCGCTTCCGAGGAATTCCGCCGGGAAATCACCTGGAGCGTATTCAACGAAAAGGCGAACCGCTGCGCAAGGCTGCTGATGAGCAGGGGCATACTGAAGGGCGACAAGGTGGCCATACTGCTGATGAACTGCCTGGAGTGGCTGCCGCTGTACTTCGGCATACTCAAGACCGGCGCGCTGGTGGTGCCCATGAACTACCGCTATTCCGCCGAGGAGATCCAGTATTGCGCGGACCTGGCCGACGTGGACGCCATGTTCTTCGGGCCGGAGTTCATCGGCCGCGTGGAGGAGAGCATAGACAAGATGCCCAAGGTGAAGCTGCTGTTCTACGTGGGCGACAACTGCCCGACCTTCGCCGAGAATTACCTGCACCTGGCGTCCAACCAGCCCAGCATTGCCCCCAAGGTGCCGCTGAGCGACGAGGACGACGCGGCCATCTACTTCTCCTCGGGCACCACGGGCTTCCCCAAGGCCATACTGCACAACCACGAGAGCCTGATGCACGCCTGCAGGGTGGAGCAGAAGCACCACGGCCAGACCCACAAGGACGTATTCCTGTGCATCCCGCCGCTGTACCACACCGGCGCGAAGATGCACTGGTTCGGCTCGTTCCTGGTGGGCGGGCGCGCCATACTGCTCAAGGGCGTCAAGCCCCTGACCATCATCAAGACCGCCGCCGAGGAGCACTGTTCCATCGTCTGGCTGCTGGTGCCCTGGGCCCAGGATATACTCGATGCCATCGACCGGGGCGAGATCAACCTCAAGGACTACGACCTGTCCGCCTGGCGGCTGATGCACATCGGCGCCCAGCCCGTGCCCAAAAGCCTGATCAAGCGCTGGAAGGAGAAGTTCCCAAACCACCAGTACGACACCAATTACGGCCTGTCCGAGTCCATCGGCCCCGGCTGTGTGCACCTGGGCGTGGAGAACATCGACAAGGTGGGCGCCATCGGCATCCCCGGCTACGGCTGGCAGGCCCGCATCATCGACGAGCAAGGGGGCGACGTTCCCCAGGGCGAGGTGGGCGAGCTGGCCGTGAAGGGCCCCGGCGTCATGACCTGCTATTACAAGGATCCCAAGGCCACTGCCGAGGTGCTGCACGGCGACTGGCTGTGGACCGGCGACATGGCCATGCGGGACGAGGAGGGCTTCATCTACCTGGTGGACCGCAAGAAGGACGTCATCATCACCGGCGGCGAAAACCTGTACCCGGTGCAGATCGAGGACTTCCTCCGCGCCCACAACGACATCAAGGACGTGGCCGTCATCGGCCTGCCGCATCCCCGCCTGGGCGAGATCGCCGCGGCCATCATCGAATTGAAGCCCGGCGCGACCACCACCGAGGAAGACATCGAGAAGTTCTGCCAGGCGCTGCCCCGCTACAAGCGCCCCCGGAAGATCATCTTCGCAGACGTGCCCCGCAACCCCACCGGCAAGATCGAAAAGCCGAAGCTCCGCGAGATCTACGGCGCGAAGCGGCTGGTGGCCGAGCAGGTGGGACGGTAGTTTAAAATTTACACAACCGTTTCCCAAAAGACAAACATCGAAATTGATACTGTGGTAAAATGCTACCACAACGATATACTTCGAAAGGTATGATTGAAATGAGCCAGAAAGTCCACAGGATCTACAATCCTGCGATGGAATGCATCAGCCGGGATGAGCTGACGGCCCTGCAGGGCCAGCGCCTCGCGGCCACCGTGAAGCGGGAATACGAGAACGTGCCCATGTACCGTGCGCGGATGGACGCCGCGGGGATCAAGCCCGAGGACATCCGCAGCCTGGAGGACCTGAAGTACCTGCCCTTCATGGAAAAGACCGACCTGCGGGATTACTACCCCTTTGGCCTGCTGGCTTCGCCGAAGCGTGAGATCGTGCGCATACAGGGCTCCTCCGGCACCACCGGCAAGCCCATCGTGTCCGGCTATACCCGCAACGACATCGACGTCTGGAGCGAGATGATGGCCCGCACGCTGACCGCCGCCGGGGCGACGCAGGACGACATCGTTCAGGTCACCTACGGCCTGGGCCTGTTCACCGGCGGCTTCGGCGCCTACCAGGGCGCGGACCGGCTGGGGGCGATGGTCATTCCCATGTCCAGCGGCAACACCCAGCGCCAGATCCTGATGATGAAGGACCTGGGCACCACGCTGCTGTGCTGCACGCCCTCCTACGCGACCTACCTGGGCGAGACCATCCGGGAGATGGGCATCGACCCCGCCAAGGACCTGAAGCTGAAGGCGGGCTGCTTCGGCGCGGAGCCCTGGACCGAGGAGATGCGCCAGCGCATCGAGGAGCTGCTTTGCATCGACGCTTGCGACATCTACGGCTTGACCGAGATCTCCGGCCCCGGCGTGGCCTTTGAGTGCCTGGAGAAGAACGGCATGCACATCAACGAGGACCAGGTCATCGCCGAGATCATCAACCCCACCACCGGCGAGCAGCTGCCCTACGGCATGCACGGCGAGCTGGTGTTCACCACCATCACCAAGACCGGCCAGCCGATGATCCGCTACCGCACCCACGACATCTGCACGCTGACCGCCGACAAGTGCGCCTGCGGCCGCACGCTGGCCCGGATGGGTCGCATCGTGGGCCGCACCGACGACATGCTGGTCATCCGCGGCGTGAATGTGTTCCCCAGCCAGATCGAATCGGTGCTGGTGGGCGCGGACGGCGTGGCGCCACACTACATGCTGGTGGTGGATCGGGTGAACTCCTCCGACACGCTGGAGGTGCAGGTGGAGATGACCGAGGACATGTTCGGCGACACCGTGGCCCACATCGAGAACGTGCGCAAGTACATCACCGACCAGATCAAATCCGTGGTGGGCATCGCCTCGAAGGTGAAGCTTGTGGCCCCCAAGTCCATCCCGCGCAGCGAAGGCAAGGCCAAGCGCGTGATCGACAAGCGCAATTTGCATTAAGGAGGGTGGAGCGATGTTTATCAAGCAGATTTCCGTATTCCTCGAAAACCACAACGGCGCGCTGCGGGAGATGACCGAGCTGCTGGGCAAGGGCGGCGTCGACCTCCTGGCCCTGTCCGTGGCCGACACCCAGAACTTCGGCATTATCCGCATCATCGTTTCGAGCGAGCAGACCGACGCGGCGCTGCTTGCCCTGCGGGACAACGGCTATATCGCCAAGATGAACCACGTCATCTGCGCCGAGGTGCCGGACCGCCCGCTGGGCCTGTGCGAGCTGCTGGGCCTGATCGAAAAGGCCGGGCTGTCCGTCGAGTACATGTATTCGTTCCTGCGCGCCTCCAAGGGCGGCGAGGCCCACATGATCCTGCGGCTCAGCGACGGCAAGAAGGCCGCCGAGCTGTTCCAGATGAACAACGTCAAAACGCTCTCCCAGGAGGATGTGGACGCGCTGTAAAAACACCCATGGTGGAAGCGGCCGGTCCACAGCCAGAGGTTTATTGGGAAGGCGCTTCCCGGCGAAACCGCGCTGATAAAGGCTCGGGAGAAGTGCGCAACCGATCAGAGTGTGTTTCAAAATGTCTGAAGCGCATTTTGAAACACACTTTGGTATGTGGTTGAAATGTATCTGAAAAAATGCTATCATGGAACTGCGGTAAAAGCCGAGGTTCCTTTTAAATACCGGCAATGGCAACAGTCCGGTTGTATCCAGTCGATATGGTTTGTGGTTTCAAGGCGCCTGCAGATGGGAAGTGGTATCCCGCAGCTTTCCGCGATGAGCCCATCTTTTTGGATGCCTTAAAATGCAGTCAAATCCATCCGCTGAGAGAGGATGGCGATCAGCCATGAGAGAAATAAAAATCAGGCATGCTGCCATAATCCTGTGCGCCTTGCTCATAACGCTGTCTGTTCTCGACATGCCGGCATGGGCTTCTTCCGAAGGTGATGCGAAGGAAGCGCTGACGGTGGGCGTGCCCGTTGACCGGTGTCCCATTTTCTATAGGGATCCCAATACGGGTGAGCCCACGGGCATCGGCGTGGAGCTGATGCGCTTCGCGGCAGACGATGCGGGCTATAGCGCGATATTCCGGTTTATCGAAGAAGAAACGATCAAGGAAGCCCTTGACAATGGGGAATACGACGTCATCATGCCCCTTGGCAGCGCGATCACCAGCGCCTCCGGACAATCGACCACAGTGACGGACAACCTGTTTCAAACGCCTTTCACTTTTGTCACGAAGGGAAACCGGGCACTGCCGCCACTGGATCATCTGCGCGTGGGCATGCTTCGCTCGCTGGGCGGCGGCATTGAGACGCTGCACCAGCTCTATCCCGATATGGAAATTCTCGAATATGAAAACATGCCGCAGAGTGTGCAGGCGCTTCGCGCAGGCGAGGTGGATGCCCTTCTGCACAATTCCTATGTATGGAGCTATGTGCTGCAGAAGCCCTTGTACAGCGATTTGACGGTGCAGCCCTCGACGGTGTTTTCCATGGATTTCCGTGCGGGCACGCTGGATAATCCCCGGGGTCAGGCGGTGATTGAACGGCTGAACAGGGGCATCGCCTTGCTGACGGATACCCGCAGGCAGGCGGTGATTCTGGATTATACCTCCCGGCGTCTGTACAGGTATGACGTGTCCGATTTTCTCCATCAGCACGGGCAGGTTTTGCTCCTGGTTTTGCTCCTGTTTGTCGCGCTGGCAGTCATTGCAGGGCAGAGGATCCAAGCCTTCCGCAGGGAGCAGGATGAGAAGATACGTCAGATGCTCGACCATGATTCCCTGACCGGCCTGCTGAGCATGAATGGATTCCGCAAGCGGGTGGAGGAGCTGCTGCGCGCCCATCCGGACGCGCCCTATTTCCTGTCCTACAACAATATCAGGGATTTCAAGTTTATCAACGATAGCCTTGGCCGGGAAGCCGGGGACGAGCTGCTCAGGTTCTGGGCGCGCAAATCGATGGAAAACCTGTCGGACGACGAGGCCATGGGGAGAGTCGCGGCGGATCATTTCGCCGTTCTGCGGCATATTTCGGACGACGAACAGACGAAATTGGACGAACAGAATGTGTTTGAACCGGTCCACAACTTCTTTATCGATCAGGGCAAGGAAAACAGGGTGCAGATCTGCAGCGGCATCTATGTGCTGACTCCGAAGGACTTTCGAGAGATCGACGTGGACCATATGCTCGACCTGGCCAGAGTGGCCGAAAATCAGGCCAGGGAGAACAGAAAGGGCGATTTTGAGTTCTACAACCGCGAACAGTGGGAAAGGGGAAAGCGCATCGCGGATATCATCAACTACCTTCCCAAAGGCATGGAGTCCGGGGATATTCGCGTCTGGTATCAGCCGCAGGTCAATTACGAAACGGGCGAAATCACCGGCGCGGAAGCGCTTTGCCGGTGGGATCACAGCAAGCTGGGTTGGCTGCAGCCGGCGGGCTTCATCGAGACGCTGGAGGAGGCCGGGCTGATCTATGAGCTGGATTCTTTCGTTTGGGACAGAGTCTGCCAGGATATCAGCAGATGGAACGCGCAGGGCCATCACAGGTCTGTTTCTGTAAATGTTTCCAGGGACGACATCAACGAGAGTCGCGACATTACCGGGCAGTTTTCCAGGCTGATTCAAGCCTATGACCTGACGCCGGATCAGCTTCGAATCGAGATTACCGAGACGGCCTATGTGGAAAACCACGATATCCTGATCGAAGCCACCCAGAAGCTGAGGGATCTTGGCTTCCAGGTGGAAATGGATGATTTTGGAAGCGGCTACTCCTCGCTGCACATGCTCAAGGAGGTGCCCGTGGATCGCATCAAGCTGGACCTTCACTTTCTTACGTCATCGGGCGATCCGGAAAAGAGCCGCACGATCGTCAGCTGCATGATCAATATGGTGCGCCTGCTGGGCATGCAGATGATTGCCGAAGGCGTGGAAACCGTAGAGCAGGCAGAATTCCTCGACAGCCAGGGCTGCTCTGAGATGCAGGGCTATTACTTCTACAAGCCCATGCCCGTAGAGGATTTTGAGGTGATCATGCAAAAGGGATACGGCGCTTGAGCGGGAATGTATCAAGGGAAGGAATTGCAACTGGTCTCATACATACTGCGCATCAGGGACGACTGCACCGCCTTTGACCCGACAGAATACCACAAGGTCATGAAAATGGACGAGCTCGGCAAAAACGTCGGCATCCAGATGGTGTACGGCATGGCCAGAGAGGTACAGTATCAGAATCTCCTTGGGATGAATGTGCTGACAATACTCATTTGATATAGAGGACGCTTGACATTCAAATACTGATTTATCGAGCTGATGCTCGATAAATCAGTATTCAGGTTTTAGGTTTTAGGTTTTAGGGGTGGTGCAAATCCCTTCGGGATTTGTTTGAAAGAAATCCGTCAGGATTTCTACCTTCCCTAACACCTAAAACCTATAACCTAAAACCTAAATACTGATTTGTCGCAGCGCGACAAATCAGTATTTGTCCACCTCCCCAACCCTCACTCCCAGGCCGCGCGTCAGCGCGGCCTTTACCAATTGCCTGTCGTCTGTGATGGACGACAGGCGATCGTCCTTGTAGACGGCATAGAGCGTCGGGGCGTCGGGTTGCGCGGCCTTCAGGGCTGTGTGTACAGCGCAATCGGCGCCTATCGCGCAAACCCGGGCGGGGACGGGGCCTTCGATGGGGCGAAGGGCGCCGAGCACGGCCTTCATCGGGGCGTCCGCAAAAGCCCGGCGCTCGTCGGCGGCGCTGGCCCATATGAATACCGCCGCAAACAGGAAGGACAGGTTGACCCTGTGCCACCGCACGGCGAAGGCGGCGCAGGCAAGCAGCAGCATTGCCGCCACCGCGCGGCCTGCCCGGATGCCGATTTCCAGCGCCCTTTCCCGCTTGAGCTTCACAGACAGCAGGGCGTAGGCGATCCGGCCGCCGTCCAGCGGCAGCGCGGGCAGCAGGTTGAAGGCCAGCAGCGTGAGATTGGCCTGCATGAGGGCCAGCGCGAAGCCGGGGGAGAGCATGCGCCAATGAGTGAGGGCGCCGGCGGTCAGCGTCAGCAGGGCGTTGGCCAGGGGGCCGGCGGCGGAGACGGTCGCCAGGCGAATGGGCGATATGCCGTAGGGATTTTCCATGCCCATGGCTCCGCCGAAGGGCGTCAGGCGGAGGCTTGCGATGTACACCCCCAGGGCATGGGCGGCCAGCAGGTGGGCAGCCTCGTGAAAGACCAGCGCGATCGTCAGCGCCGCCGCCTCCGTGCCCGTCCCCAGCATGGCCGCCGCCAGCGGATACAGCAGCGCCAGCGGATGGGCGATGATCCGCGTGTGTCCGACGTAGAGCGACATCTACAGTCCCAATGCTTCCGTGGGGTCCACGGATTCGCCGCCCTGGCGCAGCTCGAAGTAGAGGCCGTCCTCGCACGCGCCCAGCCGCTGGCCCCGGGCGACGCGGTCGCCGGACTGCACCGTGACTTCGCTGAGATTGGCATACAGGGTCTCCCGGCCCTCGCCGTGGTCTACCAAAATCCCCTGTGTGTCGCCGGAGAGCGCGCTGACGGCGGTGACGGTGCCGGCATCGGCGGCGCTGACGGGCCGATTGCCTGCTTCAAAGGCCAGCCAGGGCTGCAGCGCGCTGTACGGGTGGATGAGCGACCCGCCGCAGGGCATGGAAAGCGCAGTGTTCCCGGATACGTTCAGGAAGACCAGCGCGGATTCCGGCATGATCTGGCGCACAAAGGTTAGCTCGCCGATGGAATCGTCTAGGTTGATGTGCATGGTCAGGGCGCGTTCGATGCCCTCGGCCGCCTTTTGCGCCCAGGGCTGGCGCAGGTTGCCCAGGGCGAGTATGCCCAACAGCAGCGCGCAGGCGATGGCGCTGTTGCGCAGCAAACGGTCACCCCGGGTCGTCGTGGGCTTTGACTTGCGCTGTCGCCGCTTCCTTCGCCAGGACGTCGGCGGCTCGCCCTCCGCGGCATTGGGCCTGAACTGGGTGTGGATGCGCAGCGTGCTGTTCTCAGACATAAAAAATCCCTCCCGTCGGGAAAGGTTATGCGGGGAGGAGTTTTTTATGAGGAATGGCAACCTTTCGGTTCGGGAACTACTGATTTGTCGGGGAGCGACAAATCAGTAGTTAGGTCTTGCGAAGCGTTAAGGGATTTGCACCACCCCTAAAACCTAACCCCTAAAACCTAAAACCTGAATACTGATTTATCGAGCCCTGCTCGACAAATCAGTATTTGCATATGACTGAACAGTAACGAGGAATGAATTACGCTCGCTTGAGGGGTACGACCTTGGCACCGGAGGTGCGCTGGCGCTGCTCGTGCTGGCGGGAGCGCATCACCACGTTCAGTACCAGGCCGATGCCCATCATGTTGGTCAGCATGTTCGAGCCGCCGTAGCTGACGAAGGGCAGGGGGATGCCGGTGACGGGCAGCAGGCCGATCACCATGCCGATGTTTTCCACCACATGGAACAGCAGCATGGCCATAACGCCCACGATCAGGTAGGAGCCGTAGGGGTCCTTGGTGCGCACGGACAGCACGATCAGACGCCCGATCAGCAGCGCGTAGCCCAGCACCAGCGCGATGCCGCCCACCAGTCCGAAGGATTCGCACACGATGGCGAATATGAAGTCGGTGTGGTCATCGGAGATGTAGCCCAGCGAAGCGAAGCTGCCGGGGGAGACGATGCCCTTGCCGAACAGGCCGCCTGAGCCGATGGCGATCTGGCCGTTGATGATCTGTCGGGCCTCGTCGGGGTAGGCCTCCGGGTTCAGCCACATCAGTATGCGGGTGAAGCGGAAGTTGTCCGAGGCCGAGTTGTTGATGAAGTACCACAGCGGGATCATCATCACCACCATCGTGATGATGACGCCCCAGATCAGCTTGCCGCTGGTGCCGGAGACGAACACCATCACGCTGAAAACCGCCACGTACACCAGCGCCGTGCCCACGTCGGGCTGGAGCACCACCAGGATCATCGGTATGCCCACGTAGATGGCCAGCGGGATGATGTCGTGGATGGTCATGATGGGCTTCATGCGCACCGAGAAGGCCTTGGCCAGCGCGATGATGATGGCGATCTTGCACACCTCGGAGGGCTGGAAGCCGCGGTCGTTGCCCCAGTTGAAGAAGGCGGTCATGCCGCCGCGGCCCGCTTGGGCGATCAGCAGTGTCAGCGTCAGCAGTACGATCTGGGCGGCGTAGATGGCGTTGGCGTAGCGCTCGTAGAGCTGGTAGGGGAAGAATATGACCGCGGACATGGCCACCAACCCCGCGGCGATCCAGAACAGCTGCAAGCGGGGGTAGGTGATGGATTGGGTCTGAAGCATCTCGACTACGTTCGCGGGGGCCTCGGTGACCTGGCTGGAGGTGGCGCTGAATATGCACACGACGCCAAACAGCGAAATGACAAGCACGATGATCAGCAGGGGCCAGTCGAAATATTTCATCAAGCTCCTGTCGAAGCGGTTGTCCCGTATGTACTTGAAAAATGCCTTGATTCTGGAAAGCATATCCTATGTCCTTGCGGTTTGTGTTGTAGCGGCGGTGCCTGCGCCGCCACCGGTGGCGGCCTGGAGGCCGCCGCTGCATTCGTCGGTATCCATGTGAGGAAGATCAGTCCGCCATCGTGAATTCCCTGTCCATGGTCGAGGTTTCGCTGTAGCCCAGGCTGTCAAGGTAGTAGTTGATCACGGGGCGAATGGCCCAGGCGGAGTAGGCGCCGGCGTAGCCGTTCTGGATGTAGCACACCACCACGACCCTGGGGTCCTCGGCGGGGGCGTAGGCCACCATCCAGCTGTTGTTTTCCACGTCCAGCTCGGTGCGCTGGGAGGTACCGGTCTTGGCGGCGATCTTGTACTTGTTGTCCAGGAAGTATTTGGCCGCGGTACCGCCGGCGACCTCGTCGGTAACGTCCTCCATGCCGGCGCGGATGGCCTGGTAGTAGGCGTCCTGTGTGTTGATTTGGTTGGCCACCACCGGCTGCTTCTCCAGCACCACCGTGCCGTCCGGGGCGATGATCTTGTCCACGATCTGGGCGTCGTAGACCGTGCCGCCGTTGACGATGGCGCTGACGTATCGGGCGACGGCCACCGGGGTCACCTGGGTGATGGACTGGCCGATGGCGCACATGATGGTCTCGTTGGGCGTCCAGTAGATGTCGGCCAGGTAGGTAACGAAGGTGTTGACCATGTAGTGGCTGGAGATGTACTGCCGGGGCAGCCCGATGTCGTACTGCAGGATCTCGCGGATCGGCAGGTACCACTTCTCCTTGCTGTCGTAGGTGACCGCGATCTTCATCAGGTCGTTCAGCGCCTTCTCGAAAACCTCGTTGGAGACGTTCATCCTGCGCTCGGCGAAGACCTGCTCCAGCTCCGTCTTCATGGCGGTGTAGGTCAGCAGGGGCTTGGCGGTGTTCTGCCAGGTGGGGGAATTCTCCGGGTCGTACAGCATGTGCTGGTTGCCTACGAAGCTGGTGGCTTCGCCGGGCAGTTCGATGTTGGTCTTGCTGGTCAGGCCCAGGGCGGCGGCCCACTGGTACAGCCGCTCGATGCCCAGCCGGTAGCCCACCGTGTAGAAGTACATGTTGCAGCTGTTCTTAAGGGCCTTTTCCAGGTTCTGGTTCTGGTGGTCCTCCGGGGTGGAGGTCCAGCACTTGGCGGGGCGGTCGGCGTTGGTTTCGGTGAAGCCCTCCGCGCGGTCGTTGATGATCTCGTCGGTGGTGATCACGCCCTCGGAGAGCCCGCCCAGGGCGGTGCAAAGCTTGAAGATCGAGCCGGGGGCGTCCTTGGTGCCGATGGCCCGGTTCAGAAGTGGGTTTTCACCCTCCAGCACCTGGTTCCACAGGGTGGGGTCCACCTTGCCGTCGTTAAACATGCTCAGGTTGTACTGGGGGATGCTGACCATGCCCAGCACCCTTCCGGTGTAGGGGTCCATGGCCACCATGGCGCCGGTCTGGGCCAGCTGGATCTCCCGGCCCTCCTCCGCGTACTTCTTCAGCACGTCCTCGTTTTCCCGCAGCCAGTGGCCCCGGTGCAGGGATTCGTTCTGCTCCACGCGGATGTCGTCGATGGCGGCCTGCAGCCTCTGGGCCATGTAGTTTTGAAGATCCACGTCGATGGTCAGCACCACCGAATTGCCGTTCTCCGGGGGCGTATAGGACAGCTCGCGCACGGCCTTGCCGCGGGTGTCCACCTCCACGGTGCGGATGCCCTGGCGGTATTCGATGTAGGGGGACAGCTGGTCCTCCAGCGAGCGCTCGATGCCGTCGGAGCCGATGTAGGCGTCGTTGGGATAGCCCTGGTTCTGGTAGGTTTCCAGCTGGGTGGCGGAGATCTTGCTGGTGTAGCCCACGATGTGGCAGGCAGTCTCGCCCTGGGGGTAGACGCGGGAGGAGCTCTCTTCCACGTCGATGCCCAGCAGGTCCAGCGAGCGCACCTCCACCTCGGAGACGGTCTCGTAGCCCACGTCGTAGGCGATGGTGACGGGTGTGGGTTTGAAGGCGTTCATGCGGGATTCCTGCCACAGGGCCAGCACCTTGACGATCATCTCCTCGTCGGCGTCGTTGCCCAGGGCTTCCAGCACGCGGTACTTCTCCACCAGGGTCCGGTACAGGTCCTCCTCCTCGACCTTGTTGACGTAGAAGTTGCTGCGCCACTGGCTTTGGCGGGTGGTCTCGACGGCGGCGCTGCCGGAGCCGCTGTCGAAGTGCCACTTGCCGTCCTCGTCCTTTTTCAGCCAGAAGTCGTTGACGGTGGTCTTGCCGTTGGATTCGATCAGCTTGATGACCTCCGCCAGGGTCTTGGTGTAGGCCAGGCGGTCGGCCTCGCTGTTGCGCAGGGGGTCGCGGTAGAAGGTCACGTTGTAGCTGCGCCGGTCGTAGGCCAGGGGCACCATGTTGGTGTCGTAGATGGTGCCGCGCATGCCGTACAGCGTGATGGTCTTGGCTGAACGGGTCTGGGCGCGCTCGGTGTAGGTCTCGCCCTGGCTGCGGATCATGAAGTTAATGCGCACGATAAACGCCGCAAAAACCAGCACCAGTATGCCGGAGAGCAGCAGCATGCGCTTGAAATAGGGCTTCAAAAGGATTTCACCTCCCTGTGACGGGTGGGGACGCGGCGCTTTTCGCCCACCAGTATGGCATAGGCCACGGGGCGCAGCAGCAGCGTCAGGGCGGCGCAGATCAGCGACCTTACGCCGATATTGACGAAGTAGGCGGGGCGCAGCTCGGCGGTGTTGAAGTACTGGACCACGAACAGCGCCAGCTCGCCCAGGGCGTACAGCACGAACACCCACACCACCCGCTGCACGCGCTTGCGGCCGGCGTGGCGGCGGGCGGTGCGCAGGCGCTCGCCCGGGTTATAGAGTATCAGGCCGATCATAAAGCCTGCGGCCATGAAGAAGAAGGTCATCATGCCCAGGGTGCCCGTGGTGATGTCGATCAGCAGCCCGCCGATGGTGCCGTAGAGCAGGCCGCTCATGCGCCCCATCAGCATGCCGATCAGGAACACGGCCACCACAGTCAGCGGCACCGTATACACGCCGCCGTAGACCACGGGTATGACCGTCGTATCCAATGTGACACAGCCCAGTATCATCAGCAAGGGCGCAAGTCTGCGAAGCAATTTATTAACCTCCGAGCTTTCTTTGCTTACTCCGGTTTCAATGCGTAGATTGCAGATCCTTCGCTTCGCTCAGGATGACATGTTTACGCAGCGACGATGTCATCCCGAGCGGAGGCGCAGCCGAAGTCGAAGGACCCTTAACCCCTAAAACCTAACCCCTAAAACCTAACCCCTAAAACCTAACCCCTAAAACCTAACCCCTAAAACCTAACCCCTAAAACCTAAAACCTAAAACCTAAAACCTAAAACCTAATTTCCCCTTGCCCATTCGTCCTCGGGAAGGGTCTCCAGGATCTCCGGCGTCGCGCCTGCGGAGGGATAGCTCCAGGTCTCCTCGGCCGGGGTCGGGGAGGGCGTGGGCGTGGCGTTGGGCGCGGGCGTGGCGGTGACGCCGCTGCTCTGAGCGCTGGTGCCCATGGCGGGCAGGGCCTCGTCGGAATCGGTTTCGATGACTTCGCGCAGCACGAACACCTCTTCGATGTGCCGGAAGTCCACCGACGGGGTCACCACGGCATAGCTGCCCTCGCTGCCGGCGTCCATCGATATGGCGGTGATGGTGCCGATGTGCAGGCCCTTGGGGAACAGGGAATCGGTGCCCGAGGTGATGACGGTGTCGCCGGGCATGACGCTGTTCAGGCTGGGCAGGTAGTAGATATAGCATGCCGCGTCGGTGGAGGTGGCGGCCACGCGCCCGCGCATGATGCCGTTGTCGCGGGTGCTCTGCACCATACAGGCCACCGCGCTGCGGGAATCCACGATGCAGATGACCTTGGCGTAGTTCATGCCCGCCTCGTACACGCGGCCGATCAGGCCGTCGCCGTTGACCACGGACATGCCTGCGCCGACGCCGTCGGATTTGCCCCGGTTGATGGAGAAGGTCTCAAACCATTGGCCGGGCTCCCGGGCGATCACCCGGGCGAAGATCGGGTCAAGGGATTCATAGCGACTCTTGGCGTCCAGCTGGTTTTTCAGACGCTCGTTTTCCCGAACGGCCTCCTGGGCGCTGTTCAATTGCAGGCTCAGCTGCTGGTTTTCCAGGGACAGCGCCTCATACTCCGCCTCCAGGCGGTCGAAATCCCGCCAGCGGTGCACGAAATCCTTGATGCCGTTGGCTGCGCCGGTGAACACGCTCTGCACCCGGCTGAACAGCGAGCCGATGCCGTTTTCGGCGATGGAGATCTCGTTGCTGTTGCGCAGCACCAGGAAAAAAATGACGGCGGCGACCACGATCAGCACCAGTATGGAAAACAGCACACGCCGGCGCGCGTTGCGCCTGCGCCGCAATTCCTGTGACGACAGTCGCGCGCCGCGCTTCTTCTTGCCGGTGCTCTTGGCTGTTTGCTTCTTCTTAGGCATTTATCTGTTGTCTCCCCTTTGAAGGAGTGTTTACATCGATTCGGTTGTGGCGACAGAATCTGCCGCCGCATGGCGCCTGATAGGCGCCGCTACGGGGTTATCCAACCGCAGGGTCGGTGTAGCGGCGGCAATCTGCCGCCACATGGCGCCTGCGCTGCCACAGGGTCAAATCTCGATCAGGCAGCCGCTTTGCTCGAACTTCTGCATCAGCCGGTCGTTTGAGGCGATCATGCACAGCCCGAGGGCGGTGTCGTCCTGGGGGTTTTCATCGATGCTGACCTTTAGGCCCAGCATTTCGCCCAGGCGCTCGCTCAACCCCTCCAGCAGCGCCCCGCCGCCGGACAGGTACAGCCCCTGGGGCAGTATGTCCTCGGCCAGCTCCGCCGGGATGTTTTCGAAGGCGTCCCGTATGTTCTCCACCAGCGCCTCCAGCGGCGGCTGCAGGGCGTTGTGCACGTCCGCGGCGGTGATCTCCACGGTGGTGGGCTTGCCGGTGGCGGCGTCCCTGCCCCGCAGCGACGCCTTCTGGCGGATCAGCGTGGGGGAGCGCATGGCCGAGCCCAGGTCCACCTTCAGGTCCTCGGCGGTGCGCTGGCCGATGATCAGGCCCTTTTCCCGGCGTATGTAGCGCATGATGGCCTCGTCCATGCCCAGCGAGCCGACGCGCAGCGTCCGGGCGGCCACGACGCCGTTCATCGACAGTATGGCCACGTCGGTGGTGGAACCGCCGATGCACACCAGCAGCGAGCCCCGAGGCTCCTCGATGGGCACGCCCGCGCCCAGCGCCGCCGCCACGCAGGAGCGCACCATGGCGCTTCTGCGCGCGCCGGCGGTGCGCACGGCCTCCTCGAGGGCGGCCTGCTCCACCCGGGTGCAGCCCTGGGACATCGATACCACCAGCCGGTTCTTCTCCAGCGCCCGCCGCTTGCCCAGCGCCTTCTCCGCCAGCCGCTGCAAGAGCGCCGTGGTCAGCTCGATGTTGCCCACCGCGCCGTCGCTGATGGGGTTAAGCAGCGCCACGTCCTTGGGCGTGCGCCCCAGCATCTGGCGGGCGTCCCGGCCCACGGCCAGGATCTGGTCGATGTCCTCCCGCAGGGTCAGCACGTAGCTGGGCTCCCGCAGCACGATGCCCTCGTTTTCAAGACATATCGTCACATTGGCGGACCCCAGGTCGATGCCCACGCCGCCGGATGAAAAAACGCCCATGACAAACCCCCTGTTTTGAATGAGGAATGAGGAATTACAAATTAGGAATGAGGAATGAATGGCGAGCGGTGTGTCGTGCCGGTCGTCGATTCAAACCTTTGTTCCGTATGAACTACATTCCAAAGCCTGACAGCATTTCCCTGACCTCTGCCACGGGGAAGCCGACCACGTTTTCATATTCTCCGTCCAGTGCGGACACGAAGGGGGCCGCGCCGCCCTGTATGGCGTAGGCGCCGGCCTTGTCCATCGGCTCGCCGGTGGCGATGTAGGCGTCGATCTCTTCGGGCGTGATGTCCCGGAAGGTGACGCCGGTGCGCACGGTGCGCGTCTCGCTTTGACCCGTTTTGGCGTCCAGCACGCAAACGCCTGTGAAGACCTCGTGCTCCCGGCCCGACAGCGCGGCCAGCATCTCGCGGGCCTCCCTCTCGTCGGCGGGCTTGCCCAGGGGTACGCCGTCCAGCGACACCAGCGTGTCCGACGCGATGATCACGCCGTCCTCATAGTGCGCCGCCGCGGCGCGGGCCTTGCGCCCGGCAAGGGTGTGCACGATATCCCGGGCGTGGCCGGCGACGTGCTCGTCCACGTCGGGGGTGCAGATTTCAAAGGTATAGCCCATCCGCGCCAGCAGCTCGCGCCTGCGGGGCGAGCCGGAGGCCAGGATCAGGGGGCGTTTTGACTGTTCAGACATACATAAAACCTCTGTAACACAGACTTCTCCGCATAAAACACCATCAAATATTATACCACACATCGGACGGGAATTAAAGCAATTTGGGTTTCCAAATGGATTTTGTCACGAACATATTACACGCAGAAAACAAAGAAGCGCCGCGCTGGATGGGATGCCATCCGGCACGGCGGCGGGGACGCACGCCTGCTTTTAACAGACTTCGGTCTGTTAAAAGCAGGCAATGGTCTGGAACCTATGCGGCTTCGTCGGCGGCAAAGCCCGCCTTCAGCAATTCGTCGATGGCCTGTATGATCCCGGGGGTCTTGTATTCCTTGCCCTCCAGGCCGAAGATCATCGTGTCGGCGAAGTTGTCGGCCAGCGTTTCCTCCGGGTCGATGACATAGTCGGTATTATTGCCGAACACGTCCCGGAAATTGGCGGCGTCCTCTGAGGAATACATCGTGGACAGGTCGTCGATGGGCACCAGGCCGGTGGCCATCCCGTCAAAGAAGGAATCGCCTGCTTTGGCAAAGGGCATATGGGTGGTGAACACGACCGCGCAGTTCTTCATCTCCCCATTGATCTCAAAGGCGGCGTAGGAATTGTGATGCTCCACGTCCGGGTTGGAGATGATCTGCTCCCGGATCTCCGGGGAGAATACATAGTCCTCGTCCACGACGGTGAAGCCCAGTATGCCGTACATCGCCGCGCGAAAGTCGGGGTGGTTGCGGGTCAGGCAGTGGAACAGCTCGTGGGCGACGAGGACGTCGAATTTCACCTGTATGGAAGGATCGTCCGGGTAGGCCAAAATAGAATCAAACACCGACTGGCCTATGTAGATCTGCGTGCCGTGGGTGTAGGCCCCGGCGTCGCACTCCTCAGCCATGGTGGTCTTGGCGAACACGATGTCCTCCAGGGGCGGCAGTACATAGCCCCGCTCGACGCAGTTCTTCTCGATCAGGGCCAGCGACTGGTCGATGCGCGCCTTCTCGGCGTCGGTATAGTCCCGGGTCTGCTCCGCGGCGAAGGCTTCCAGTTCCTCAAGGGTGGCGTCCAGCTTCTGCAGGCGGAAGTTCAGGTCGTTCTGGGTCAGGTTGTCGTAGTAATCCCGGTTGGAAAGCAGCAGCTGGGCGGCCTCCTTCGCGTCGGCGAAGCGGTAGCCGATTTCGCTCCCCTCGGCCAAGCAGGCGGGGAGGAGGAGGGAGAGGATCAGGAGCAAGGTGAAGGCCTTCTTCATGTGCGTCGCCTTCATTTAGTATAGATTATTCGTAACGATTCAGACAGGTAACTACTGATTTGTCGCGCTGCGACAAATCAGTAGTTAGGTTTTAGGTTATAGGTTTTAGGTGTTAGGGAAGGTAGAAATCCTGACGGATTTC
>CACWZI010000033.1 GCA_902765305.1 uncultured Eubacteriales bacterium | reverse complement strand
GGTGATCTGGCCGTCGTGGATCTTGTCCTCAAAGTCCGACGTCACGTGCAGCGCCAGCAGCTCGATCACGCTGGGATGGTACTGCCGCTGGGTCGCCTCGAAGGCCTTCGTGATCGCCCCAGTGATCTTCGATATCGAGAAATCGACCACCTTGCCGTCCCGCTTGACTACTTCATACATGAAAAAATCCCCCTTGGCGGATATGCTTTTCTGATATGGCGGTCCTCTGACCGCAACGCATACCACGATACCATAAAAGGGGATGATTGTCAATATGTTGTGGCATATTTACTGAAAATGCGCTATATGTTCTATATATTGTGTCCAAATTTTACACGGCCGCAAGTATGTGCAGGTTGCGGATATCGCCGTCTGCGATGCTGTCATTGACAGAGTAGGCGTGCTTCTCCAGGTCATCGCAATCGGCCCGTGTCAGGCCCTGGCGGCGCAGCTCGGCGATCACGTCCGCGGCCACGCCCTCGATCACCCGCGCCTTTTCGGCGGCCATCTCCGCGTCGTTGTCGGTGGTCAGCAGGTACTCCATCAGCTCCGCCAACAGCGAAAGCCTCGGCAGGGCGCGCATGGCCCGGAAGGCCCACTTGTAGTAGGGTTGATAAGCGCCGTTCAGCAGGAACACCGCTCCGATGCAGTGGCGAACGAAATCCACCACGGCCAGCTGGGCCGCCCCCTTCTCGCCGTGGGCAAGGCACCGGGGATAGTTGTACTGGCCCGCCTGGGCCATCAGCAGCAGGCAGCCGGCCAGCTTTTTCTTGCGGATATCCTCCGGCCAGTTCGAGAGGCGCTGCCGTATGGCCGTCGCCTCGCCGCTGCCGTCGAAGAACACCGCGCCGTTCACCACCTCGGCCAGCGCGTATTCGGGCGTGGAAAGCCATTGGCCCACGGTCAGCACGCCGTCCGGGGAACCGACCTTTTCCATGAAAAAATCCGCCGTCCGAAGGACGCCGTGCCTCGGGCCGCCCACCGGCTGCATCAGGCCCCGACGCAGCCCCATGAATTCACGGGGCAGCTTTCCGTAGGCCCGCTCCAGCAGGAAGGCCTGCCTGCGGCTGACCACGTCCTCGCCGGGAAGCAGCAGCATGAACCCGGGCTCGAAGTCGTGATCCCGGGAGATGTCGTCGTCGAAGCCGAAGCACTCTGAGCCGCTGCCGAACAGCCCGATGGCGATGTGGGGCAGCAGCTCGGGAAACTGCGCATCCAGCATCGGCCTGCCGAATTGCTCATAGTAGGCCCGCGCCAGCTCAAGCCCCCGCATAGATGCGCTCCGCCTCCTCCTTCAGCCGCCGGGCGTCGTCGAAGTAGCCGTAGTATTCCAGCGTCGGGGCGCACTTTTCGCACACGAAGGCATAATAGCCGTCGTGCGCCAGCGACGCATCGTCCAGCAGCGCTACCGCCCGGTCCGCCAGGGCGTAGATCGCGCCCTCCCCCGCCTCCATGCCGTCCCGGGCCTCCACCAAGTCGGCCCGGTTCAGGCAGGTGATGGCCTGTTCCAGCGCCCCGTGGGGGGCCTTGGCCATCACGGCCATGGCCCTGTCGTACAGCGCCTCGGCTTCGCCGTAGCGGCCCAGCGCCACACAGGTCAGCGCCATGTTGTTGTACAGCCCGCCCAGCAGCTCGGGCCGGGTGGCGGCACTGGATTCGTAGATGGGCCGGGCCCGCTCGAACAGCGCCAGCGCCCGCTCGTTTTCGCCGAAGGCGTTCAGCGCCGTGGCGAAGTTGACGCAGGTGGTGCCCGCCGAGATGGTGTCGCCGAAGTCCAACCGCTCCAGCAGGGCCAGCGCGGCCTCGCCGTTCTCCAGGGCTTTGTCCCGCTGGCCCGTCTTGCGGTAGTGTCCCACCAGCTCGTTGCGCAGCATCAGCGCCCCGCGCAGGTCGCCCCCCTGTCGGGCCTCCTCCAGCCAGTACAGCAGGTGGCGCTCCGCCCCGGCGTAGTCCCGCCGGCTCATGTACCAGTCCATCTTCTCGATCACCCGTTGTTGGGGAATCGGGCGGAGGTGGGGTTGGGATTCGTATGAATTGTGCATGGTCAGTTTTATGCCTGCTCCAGCGCCTGCGCGATGTCCGCGATCAGGTCCTTGGCGTCCTCCAGGCCGCAGCTGATGCGGATCATGCCGGCGGGCACGCCGGCGGCCTTCAGCTGCTCGTCGTTCATCTGGCGGTGGGTGCTGCTGGCCGGGTTCAGGCAGCAGGTGCGGGCGTCGGCCACGTGGGTCTCGATGGCCGCCAGGCGCAGGGCCTTCATGAACCGGCTGGCCGCCTCGCGCCCGCCCTTCAATTCGAAGCTGACCACGCCGCAGGAGCCGTTCGGCAAATACTTCATCGCCCTGGCGTGATAGGGGCTGTCCTCCAGGCCGCAGTAATTGACGGCGGTCACCTTCTCATGGTCGTGTAGGAACTTCGCCACGGCCAGGCCGTTTTCGCAGTGGCGCTGCATGCGCACGTGCAGGCTCTCCAGGCCCATGTTCAGGTAGAAGGCGTGCTGGGGCGACTGGATCGAACCGAAGTCCCGCATCAGCTGGGAGGTGCACTTGGTGATGAACGCGCCGCCGTTGCCGAACTTTTCGGCATAGGTGATGCCGTGGTAGCTTTCGTCCGGGGTGCACAGGCCGGGGAACTTGTCGGCATGGGCCATCCAGTCGAAATTTCCGCTGTCCACGATGGCGCCGCCCACGTGCACGCCGTGGCCGTCCATGTACTTGGTGGTGGAGTGGGTCACGATGTCCGCGCCCCACTCGAAGGGGCGGCAGTTCACAGGCGTAGCGAAGGTGTTGTCGATGATCAGCGGCACGCCGTGCTTATGGGCCGCCTTTGCGAACTGCTCGATGTCCAGCACGGTCAGCGCCGGGTTGGCGATGGTCTCGCCGAACACCGCCTTGGTGTTGGGCCTGAAGGCGGCGTCCAGCTCTTCATCGGTGCACAGGGGCGAGACGAAGGTGACGTCCACGCCCATCTTCTTCATCGTGACGGAGATCAGGTTGAAGGTGCCGCCGTAGATGGTGGAGGAGGAGACGATGTGGTCGCCGCAGGATGCGATGTTGAACAGCGCGAAGAAGTTGGCTGCCTGGCCCGAGGAGGTCAGCATCGCGGCGGTGCCGCCCTCCAGCGCGCAGATCTTGGCCGCCACCATGTCGTTGGTGGGGTTCTGCAGGCGGGTATAGAAATAGCCGCTGGCCTCCAGGTCGAACAACTTGCCCATGTCCTCGCTGGTATCGTACTTGAAGGTGGTGGACTGTATGATCGGAATCTGACGGGGCTCGCCGTTGCCGGGGGTATAGCCCCCCTGGACGCAGACGGTGCCCAGACCTTGGGTTTGCATGGTGGTTGCCTCCTTTGATTGATTGCTGAGCGAGTCAAGGGGACGGTTCTCCTGACTCATTTTCTGCGCTGCAATGAGTCAAGAGAACCGTCCCTTTGACTCATTTTTCCTCCAGATACTTCAGCAGCTTCCGCTTGATCCGCTGAAGCGCGTTATCGATGCTCTTCACGTGGCGGTGCATCTCGTCGGCGATCTCCACGTAGCTCTTGCCCTCCATGTAGCGCACCAGCACTTCCTTTTCCAGGTCGGAGAGCATCTGGCCGATCTTGCCCTCGATGACGGACAGGTCCTCCCGGTCGATGATCATCTCCTCGGGGTTGGACATGCCCTCCTCGGTGATCACGTCCAGCAGCGTGCGGTCGGAATCCTCCTCATAGATGGGCTTGTTCAGCGAGATGTAGCTGTTCAGGGGGATGTGCTTCTGGCGGGTGGCCGTCTTGATGGCGGTGATGATCTGCCGCGTGACGCACAGCTCCGCAAAGGCCCGAAACGACGACAGCCGCTCCGCCTTGTAATCGCGGATCGCCTTGTAGAGGCCGATCATGCCCTCCTGGACGATGTCCTCGTGATCCGCGCCGATCAGGAAGTAGCTGCGCGCCTTCGTGCGCACAAAGTTCTTGTACTTGTTCAGCAGGTATTCCAGCGCCGGGCTGTCGGTCTCCTGGGCCAGGATCACGACCTGCTCGTCTGTCATGCTGTCAAAATCGCGTGTCGTAGCCATGCGTCATCCCTTGTCATTGTATCCTTTCCGCATCTGCTCCAGGCGCTCCCTTACCTCGGGGGACAGGCGTTCCCCGATGGGATTGCGCCGGGAGACGGGCTTTTCGATCACCTGGCGAATGCCCGAAGAGCGCAGGTGCTCCATCTCGATCATCAGCTCCCGGGCGGACATGCGGGTGGCCCCCCGGCCCAGTATGATGGTCTGCTCCAGCGCGTCGGAGGATGCCACGCGCACCTCCAGCCTGTGCAGCTCGATGTCCCCCGCCAGTTCGTCGCAAAGCCGCTCGATGTAGCGGTCCGCGATCTCCCCCTTCTGGGTGTAGACCACGGTGACCGCGCCGTGGCGCTCCTCGGTGCGCGCGGTGCGATCGGACATCCAGGCGTCGAACACCAGCACCACCTGCTGGGCGGAATAGCCGGCGTAGTCCATCAGGTCGCTCAGCAGCCTTTCCCGGGCCTCGGCCAGGGAGTAGCTGTCCATGCCGCCGCTGCGCCGGGCGTTGATGATGTTGTAGCCGTCCACGATCAGCATGCGCCGCGGGGCTTTCCCCGCCCCCTTGCCGCTCACCTTGCCCTGGCGCGGGCAATTTCATACATCAGTATGCCCGCCGCCACCGAGGCGTTCAGCGATTCGATGCGGCCCTTCATGGGCAATGCCACCGTCCGGTCGCACTTTTCCAGTGTCAGCCGGGCGACGCCCTCGCCCTCCGAGCCGATCACCAGCGCGATGGGGCCGCTGAAATCGGCGGTAAAGGCGTTCTCGCCATCCATGGCCGTGCCAACGACCCATATATTCTTCTCCTGGAGCGTCTCGATGACCCGGTTCAGGTTCTTCACCCTGGCGATGGGCATGTAGTTCAGCGCGCCTGCCGCCGCCTTGGCTGCCGCAGGGGTCAGCCCCGCCGCCCGCCGCTCGGGGATCACCACGCCATGGGCCCCGGCGCACTCCGCCGAGCGCACGATGGCCCCCAGGTTGTGGGGATCGGTGATGCCGTCCAGCAGGACGATGAAGGGCTCCTCGCCCTCCTCCGCCGCCGCCGCGAGTATGTCCTCCAATTCCACATAGGCCACCGCCGCCACGTAGGCCAGCATGCCCTGGTGGGCGGGGTAGATCTGATCCAACCTCGCCCGGTCCACCCGCTGCACCACGGCCCCGGCCGCTTTGGCCATGCGCACGATCTCCTGGGCCCCGCCAGAGAGGTCGCCCTCGGCCACCAGCAGCTTTTCCACCGGCCGCCCGGCCTTCAGCGCCTCCCGGATCGGGTTGCGCCCGGCCAGGATGTGGTCGTCCTCGGGCAGCTCCGGGGCCTGCGCGCCGTCCATCTGGCGCTTGTACTGGCGGGGACCGGTGGGGGCGCGGTAGGCGGAACCATGATGGAAATCGCCACCCCTTGCGGGACGGGACGGTGGCATGGTTTCCCCTGTCTCAGAACTGTCCACCCGCTGGGCGCGGGGCACGTTTTGCGCGATCCGACCCACCCGGGGGGCATTGCCCGTGGCATTCGGATATGTCCTCCGCCCCGGCCCCTGGGTGCGGTTGCCGGAATAGGGCTTGCGGCGGTCGTCGTCTTTGGTGTTCATGAATCTGTTTTCTCCTTGTGTGGTGCGGTAAATTCTGATTTGTCGGGGAGCCCTATCCCCCGCTTCGCGGGTACTTCCCCACTGCGGTGGGGAAGCTTATATAGCGCGTAGCAACCGGCTCTTTAGCTTCCCCACCGCAGTGGGGAAGTGGCCCGAAGGGCCGATAGGGCTCCCCTTTCGTCAGCTCGATAAATCAGAAGTTATCCTCCGGCAATGCCAAACTCAGCAGCTCGTTCATCCTGTCCCGCTGGCCGGTGACGTACAGCCAGCCGATCAGCGCCTCCAGGGCGGTGGCGTGGTGATATTCGCCGGGGTCGGCGTTCTTCGGCGGGCTTTGGTGGGCGTTGCGGGCGCGGCGCACCACGTCCTTTTCAGCCTCGGTCAGCCCATCCGCGATGCGCGACAGCGCCTCGCTCTGGGCGTGGGCACACACCAGCGATATGGCTCCCCTGTGCATGGCCCGCACCCTTCCGCCCTTGGCGATCAGGTGCTCCCGTACGTAAAGGTCGTACAGCGAATCCCCCAGATACGCCAGCTCCAGCGAGCCTGGCAAGCTGCCGTGTTCAAAGTTGAATATCATATCATACAGCACGGAATATGAGACGAGGAAAGAAAGACCCTCTCACAGTCTGGCAGCCATCTTCATTCCTCATTTCTCATTCCTCATTCCTCATTTTTCAGCCAAACAGCTTCGTATAGCGCTCGTAAGCTTCATCCCAGGCCTTCCCGTCGGTCTCGGGCAGGTAGGTGTCCGTGGGGAAGGACGCCTCCACCACCCGGCGCAGGGCCCAGATGTCCTCGATCTCGCCCAGGGCGATGGCCTGCATCAACAGGTTGCCGATCACGGTGCCTTCGCTGGGACCGGTGATCACGGGGCGCTTGATGGCCTCGGCGGTGAACTTGTTCAGCAGCACGTTCTTGCTGCCGCCACCCACGATGTTCAGGCTCTTGACGGGCTTTTTCAGGATGTCCTGCTCCAGCCGCTCGATGGCCCAGCGGTACTTGAGCGCCAGGCTCTCGTACACCACGCGGGAGATCTCCCCGCGGCCCTGGGGCACTTCCTGGCCGGTCTTGCGGCAGTATTCCTGGATGCGGGCGGGCATGTCGCCGGGGGCCATGAAGCACTGGTCGTCCACGTCGATCATCGCCTTGAAGGCGGGGGCCTTTACAGCCAGCTCCACCAGGCCGGCGAAGTCCACCGCGTCGCTGCGGCGGTCCCATTCCCGCTTGCACTCCTGGATGATCCACAGGCCCATGATGTTCTTCAGCAGCCGGATGGAACCGTCCACGCCGCCCTCGTTGGTGTAGTTGGCGTTCATCACGCCCTCCTCGCACTTGGGGCCGGGGATCTCCACGCCCAGCAGCGACCAGGTGCCTGAGCTGATGTAGGCGAAGTCGGAGTCCCTCGCGGGCACGGCAGCGACAGCGCTGGCGGTGTCATGGCCGCCCACGGCGATCACCGGGATGCGATCCACGCCGCACTCCCTGGCGATGTCGGGCAACAGCGTGCCCCGCACGGTGCCGGGCAGCTTCACCTCGCCCAGCATGGCGGTGGGAATGCCCAGCTTCTCCAGCAGCGCCCGGTCCCAGTCGCGGGTGTAGGGGTTGAGCAGCTGGCTGGTGGAGGCGATGGTGTACTCGGTGCCCTTTTCCCCGGTCAGCAGCCAGGCCAGCAGGTCGGGCATAAACAGCATATCATGGGCCAGGTCCAGCGTGGGGTCGCCCTCCTGGCGCATGGCATACAGCTGGTAAAGCGTGTTGAAGGAGTTATAGGCCAGGCCCGTGCGGGCAAACAGGTCGGCGTCGGGGATGACCTCGCGCACCTTTTGACGCATGCCGTCGGTGCGCGCGTCGCGGTAGTGCACCGGCAGGCTCAGCAGACGGCCGTTTTTATCCAGCAGGCCGTAGTCCACGCCCCAGGTGTCGATGCCGATGGCGTCCACCTTCACGTCCATATGGGAAATCTTCAAAAGCGCCTGCTTCATCTCATAGAACATGCGGGGCACATCCCACACGAAGCGGCCGCACAGCGTCACCGGATCGTTTGAAAAGCGGTGGATCTCGCGGATCTCCAGCTTGCCGTCCGACAGCGTACCCAGCATCGCCCGTCCGCTGGACGCGCCGAAATCAAAGCCCAACAGGTTCAGGGTTTTCATAGTCCGTCACTCCTTCGATCTTGGTTTAAAAAAGGGTATTCCTTCTCTATACAGCTGTGGGTATTATAGCAGAAAAATGGCGATATCACAAGTATTTTGGGTGTATTATGCATTATCATTGGGGCAGCGTCATCACGATATCCTCCCGGCGGACCCGGCGCCAGTCGAAGTCCGCCGCCAGCTCCCGGGGCGAAACCGCCTCCCAGCGGTCGATCAGGCCGCAGCGCCAGGCCAGCAGCCCGATCACCTTCTCCGGCGGCCAGGCCTTGCGCAGCTGCCCCAGGTCCAGGTCCCTGTCCCGCTTGCTCAGCCGCCGCCCGTCGGTGGACAGCAGCATGGGCACGTGGACAAAGGACGGCGGGGTCAGCCCCAGCGCCCGGTACAGCCACAGCTGCACCGGCGTGGAGGACAGCAGGTCCCGCCCCCGCACCACCTCGGTCACCCCGCAGGCGGCGTCGTCCACCACCACCGCCAGCTGGTAGGCCGCCACGCCGTCCGCCCGGCGGACGATGAAGTCACCCCACTCCTCTTGCAGCGACAGCGATTGGGGCCCCTGCAGGCCGTCCGTAAACGCCACCGTCTCGCCGGGCACCTTCACCCGCAGGCAGCGCGTAGGCGGCCTCAAGGCCCGTTCTTCCGCGGTCAGGTTCCGGCAGGTGCCCGCGTAGATGATCCGCCCGTCCGAGGCGTGGGGGGCAGATGCTGCCTGCAAAGCGGATGCCGCGTGAAGCTGGTCCCGGGAGCAGTAGCAGGGATAGAGCAGGCCCATCTGCCCAAGCCGCTCCAGCGCGGCCTCGTAGGCCTGATGCCTGCGGCTCTGGTCCTCAGCGCGCTCGTCCCAATCCAGCCCCAGCCATTTGAGGTCGTCCAGTATGGCCTCCACAAAGGCCGGCTTGCTGCGGGCCGGGTCCAGGTCCTCCACCCGCAGCACGATCTGGCCGCCCCTCGACTTCGCCGACAGCCAGGCCAGCATCGCCGAAAACACGTTCCCAAGGTGCATCCGCCCGCTGGGGCTTGGCGCGAAACGACCGCGAAGCATGCGCGTCACCTCCTGTTGTATAAATACATTATACACAATAACCTGCCCATGTGCAAACCGTTCCCACGTCCCTCGGCGACGACAGGCGCCTGTGAACGGCCTGCGGCAGTAAAGCCAAAACCGCTGATTGCGGTCTTACCGGCTTGACAAAAGGCGCGCCTATAGATATACTAACAATTGCTATTTAATACATTATTCACATTGCATCAACACGACGACACGATGGAATTTGAAAGGAATGCGTGCCTGTGAAATACCATTTCCTGACGGGCAGCTATGCCGGGCCGGAGCAGCCCGGCGTCTGCCGCGTCGCCTTTGACCCGGAGGTCGGCTTCACACTGGAGACGGCGGGAACCGGCTACGCCAATCCCAGCTTCGTACTGCCGAACCCCAACGGACGCTTCCTCTACGCGGTGGAGGAGACGGATTCGGGAAGCGTCTGTGCCCGTGCGCTGGACGGCGGCCTGTCGAAGCAGGGGGAGGGCCTCTCCACTCAAGGCGCTTCGCCCTGCCACCTGGCCCTGTCCGGGGATTTGCGCCGCCTTTACGCCGCCAACTACTCCAGCGGCAGCCTCGCGGCCTTCGCGCTGGACGGCGCGGGAAACCTCGCCGGACGGACGGATGTCGTGCGACACGTCGGCTCCGGGCCGAATCGCCAGCGCCAGGAGGCCGCCCACGTGCACTGCGCGATGGCGCTGGACGGATTTGTGTACGTCTGCGACCTGGGCATCGATGCCATATTTATCTACCGGGACGGGGACGGAGTGCTGCGGGAGGTCGATCGCATCCCCATGCCCGCGGGCAGCGGGCCGAGACACCTGGCCCACAGTCCCAGGCACCCAAATTGGATCTATTGCGTGGCGGAGCTGGGCAGCGCCGTCTATGCGCTGAAGCGGGAGGCGAGGCGCTTACGCATCGATCATTCCGTCTCCATCCTTCCCGAGGACTTCGACGGGGCAAACATCTCCGCAGCCATCCGCATCACCGACGATGGCGCGCTGCTGCTGGCCTCCAACCGGGGCCACGACAGCATCGCCGTCATCCCCCTGAGCCCGGAGGGAAGGCTCGGCGCGCCGGTGCTCTCCCGCTGCGTGGCACAGCCTCGGGACTTCCTGATCTGCGGCGCGCATGTGCTGGCCGCCAGCCAGCGCGATTCCGTCATCCGCGCCTACCGCCTGAACCACGTCACCCTGCGTCTGGAGGACACCGGCATGGCCCTGGAAATCGGCTGCCCGGTATGCCTCTGCCCACTTGATCTGCAGTAAATTACGAGGAGAATCACCATGGAAAACATCATCGCCGAAGGGGTCAACCGCAATTCCTTTCCCAGCCAGCTGCGCATCACCGACATTCGATTTACCGACGTGGTCGGCGCGCCGATGCACTGCACCCTGATGAAAATCTACACCAACCAGGGCATTGTGGGGCTGGGCGAGGTGCGCGACGGTGGCAATCGGGTTTACGCCGAGATGCTCAAGAGCCGCCTGCTGGGAGAAAATCCCTGCAACGTAGAAAAGCTGTTCCGCCGCATCCGGCAATTTGGCGGCCCCGCCCGCCAGGGCGGCGGCGTCTGCGGCGTGGAGGTGGCCCTCTGGGACCTGGCCGGCAAGGCCTACGGCGTGCCGGTTTACCAGATGCTGGGCGGCAGATACCGCGACAGGATTCGCATCTACTGCGACACCGACGTGGAGGGCAAGCACACCGGCAGGGACATGGGCAAGGCGCTGAAGGCCCGCATGGACAAGGGCTTCACCTTCCTGAAGATGGACCTTGGCCTGGGCATACTGAAGGGCGAGCCGGGCACGGTCTGCGCCCCGCTGGGGCTGATGGACGAGATGGACGCCCTTGAGCAGATGGCCTGGGCCTCCAGCGCGGGTCCGGCTGACAGGCGGGCGCTGCGCAACCGGGCCTACGACATGTTCAATGTGCCCCACCCGTTCACTGGTATCCACGTGACGGAGAAGGGCCTGGATGTGCTGGAGCAATACGTGAAGGATGTGCGGGACGTGATCGGCTATGAAATCCCGCTGGCCATCGATCACTTCGGCCACATCTGCGTGGAGGATTGCATCCGCCTCTGCCGCCGCATCGAAAAATACAACATCGCCTGGGCCGAGGACATGATTCCCTGGCAGTATACCGATCAGTACGCGCGGCTGAGCGAGGCGACCACCGTGCCGATCTGCACCGGCGAGGACATCTTCCTGGCCGAGGGCTTCGAGCCGCTGCTGACCCGTCGGGCCGTGAGCGTCATCCATCCGGACATACTCAGCTCCGGCGGCATTCTGGAAAACAAGAAGATCGGCGACCTGGCCCAGCGCTATGGTGTGGCGATGGCCGTACACATGGCGGAGAGCCCGGTTTCGGCCTATGCCTGCGTACACAGCGTGGCGGCGACGGAGAACTTCTACGTGCTGGAAAATCATTCCGTGGACGTGCCCTGGTGGGACGACATGGTGCTCGGCGCGCCGAAGAAGATCGTGGAGGACGGCTTTATCGCCGTTCCGGACAAGCCTGGCCTGGGCGTGGACGACTACAACGACGAGGTGATTCGCGAGCACCTGCATCCGGATTATCCCGAGCTGTGGGCCGAGACCAGCCGCTGGGACGACGTCTATTCCCACGACCGGCTGTGGAGCTAACGGAGGAGACAAGGTGAAGGACATTGTTATTTTGACGGACGATCGCCTGGCAGAGGCCCAACAGGTGCGCGATGCCCTGATCGAACGGGGCTGGCGCGTGGAAACGATTCCAAGGACGATCTGCCTGTGGGACGAGGCTGGGCTCTCGGCCTGGGCCGCGCCTTTTTCCGGCGAAATCGCCGGCGTAATTCACCCCGCGCCGACGCCCATACTCGGCGCCATCGAAGCCGTCTCAGAGGCACAATGGCGCCGCGCAGCCGACGAGGGCCCCATGGCCGCCTGGTGCGTGACGAAGGTATTCTGCGACCGGATGAAGGCCAACGGCGGGGGCAGCATGATCTATCTGAACAGCATCCACGCCGAAAAGCCTGTGGGCCACGGCGCGCTGTTCAGCATGGGCTGCGCTGCCGCGCAGATGCTATGCAAGGAGGTCAACCAGGATTACGGCGAGTTCGGCGTGCGCGCCTTCTTCATCCAGAAGGGCATCACCGGAAGCGACCCGGACGCCCGAAGCCCGGTATCCAACCTGTACTATGGCGTGGATCTGCGCTACCCGGCCCGCAGGCTGCCGGAGGCCGGTTACCTGAATGCCCTGGTGGCATTCCTGCTGACGCCGGGATCGGCGGCGCTGGCGGGCAGCGACCTGATGGCTGACGGCGGCATGGTCCAGTACTACACCCACCGCCGCCAGGTGGAAGGGAGGCCCTACTATGAATGGCCAAAGTGACGCTCGGGTCGCCCTCGTGACCGGAGGCGGCAAAGGCGTCGGCGCTGGCGTCGTGAAGGTGCTGGCGGAAAGGGATGTGCGCTGCTGTATCAACTGCAATACCAACCCCGCCATGGCGGAGCAGACGCGCAAGGCCGTGGAGGCCGCGGGCGGCGAGGCCTTCGTGTATCGGGCGGACATCACCGACGCGGGCCAGCTTCAGGCCATGGTGGACGCCGTCATCGACAGATGGGGCCGGCTGGACATCCTGGTAAACAACGCCGCCATGCAGTTGAACCGCTTCATCGACCAATACGACTACGCCACGCTCCGGCGGCTGTGGGAGATCAACATCGGCGGCTATTTTCACGCCGCTCGAGTGTGCCTGCCCCACCTGCGAAAGAGCCCATGCGGGCGTATCGTAAACATCTGCAGCATCCACGGCAAGCGGCCCACCGGGTTTGACGCGGGCTACGCCATGACCAAGGGCGCGATCCGCATGTTTACGCGAGAGCTTGCGCTGGAACTGTATGCCGATGGCATCACCGTGAACGCGGTGGACCTGGGTGGCTGCCGGATCGAGTTCAAGACGGGCAACGCGCCGATCAGCGCCTTCAACCCGCTGGATTGCCACAACCCGGGCCTGATGGCGCCGCGCATGGTGACGCCCAGGGACGTGGGCGAGCTGGTGTGGTTCCTGTGCGGCCCGGAAGCGTCCGCCATCACCGGCGACGGCATACGGGTGGACAAGGGGCTGATCCTTGTCTGAACGGGTGTCCGACTACTGATTTATCGAGCGAAGCGCGATAAATCTGAAGTCGCAAGAGTAAACCGCTACCTGAAGGACCTGATACGGGGGTATCCAAATGTTTTTCAACGATCCTGAAACCATCATTCGCCTGACGCCGGAATGGACCGGGGATCGGCTGCCGGACGGCCGCCCAAAGGTCAGCCAGGACTTGCTCAGGCGGATGCGGAAGATCACCTTCGAGGAGGCCTGGGGTCCCCTTTGGAACATGGGCTATCGAAATAACTGGGAGTGCGATTTCAAGATGACCCATGGCGATAACATTCTCGTGGGCCGCGCTGTGACCGCCGTGATGATGCCCTTCCGGCCGGATCTCGACAAGGCGCTTCGCCAGATCGGCGAGAAGGAGGAGGGCTACAGGGGCTTCTACAACCAATGGGTGATCGATTCGCTGATGGAAGACGACGTGGTGGTCGTGGATCTGTACGACAAGATCATCGAAGGCACCTATGTGGGGGGCAATCTGTCCACCGCCATCCGCACGCGCACCGGGCAGGGCGGCGCGGTGATCTGGGGCGGCATCCGGGATTTGCAGCAGATCGTGAAGATCGACGGGCTTCAAATCTACTATCGCGGCGTGGACCCCACCGGGATTGGCAACTGCGTGATGACAAGCTACAACATGCCCTGCCGCATCGGTCGCGCGGTGTGCATGCCCGGCGACGTTGTGCTGGGCACGATCAGCGGTGTGATCTTCATTCCCGCCCAGCACGCTGAGAAGGTCGTGGTGAACGCCGAGAAATCCCACGTGCGTGACATCTTCGGCTTCGACCGGCTCCAGAACCGGAAATATACCACCGCGCAGATCGATGCCCGCTGGACGCTTCCGATGATGGAGGATTTCCTGCACTGGTTTGAAACCGACCCCCGCGCAGAGGAATACCGTCACCTCACCTGGGAGGAGGAGCTGGAGGAGGCCCGCCAGATGGACGTGGACGCTGCACCACAGGTGAAGCTGTAAAAGCAAAGGAAGAAGGAAGTGTCCCCATGCGCCCCTATGTAAAAAAGATACAGTACTACGAGACCGACATGATGGGCATCGCCCACCACGCCAACTACATCCGCTGGATGGAGGAGGCGCGTATCGACTTTCTGGATCAGATGGGCTTCCCCTATGCCCGGATGGAGGCGGAGGGCATCGTCTCGCCGGTGCGCGCGGTGTCCTGCCAGTACAAAAAGCCCTGCACCTTCGGCGACACCCTGAATATATCGGTTGCGGTGGACGGCTTCAACGGCGTGGTGCTGACCCTGCGCTACGACATGACCAACGCAATAAGCGGCGAGCTGGTCTGCCAGGCCAGGTCCGAGCACGTGTTCATGCGCCGGGGCGGCGGCCTTTTGCGGATGAAGCGGGACATGCCCGAGTTCACCGCCGCCCTGGAAGGGATGTGCCCGCAGCCATGACGACCACACGCTGGTACGACTACAGCTACCTGCCCTGCCAGTTCTGCGTGGGCAAGAACCACTGCGCCCAGTGCGGCGAGGAGATCAGGCAGGCCCTTTTGAACATGGAGGGCGTGGAAGGCGCGGAGATGGACGTGCCTGCGCGACGGCTGCAACTGACGCTCAACGGCGTCGACCCCGACGACATCATCGACCAGGCGGACGCGCTGGGCGTGTTCCTGTAAAGCCATAACCCCCGGCATTTTGCCGGGGGTTATGGCTTTAGAAGGATGGGTTTTGATGAAGAGTATCTATGTCAACGATGGCGCTCTGCCTTCGATGGTGGTAGTATAGTGCCCCTTCCTGAAATGAGCCTTAAATGGAGTGTTAACTATTTATGACTCACCCTCCAAAAACCTCGCGTATTCCTCCGTCAGCCCCATATCCCACAGCAGCGAGCAGGACAGGTACTTGTCGCGGATGTCCCGGGCGCCGACGAAGGCGTTCACCACGTCCCGGGTGGGGATGTCGATGTCGGCGGGGGTCAGGGGCATGCCGGTGGCGGCCATGACGTCGTGAAGTGCGTCGTACTCGGGCAGCTCCTCGCGGATGATGGCCAGTATGTCGTCCCAGTGGGCGACGATGTTGTTAAGCCTCGTGGCGTGGCGGGCGGGGTCGTTCTTGTGGACTCTGTCCTCGATGGCGATGATCTCGTCCGCGGTTTTGCCGAATATCCGGCGCACCTGGGCCTCCCATTCGGCGCGGTCGAAGGCGCGCATGTGGGCCTCGGCCTTCTGCCGGTCAGGCCGCGTGCCGTCTGAGAGCAGCTTTCGGTAGATCTTCATGGTCAGCAGCGTGCCCACGCCCACCTGTATGCCGTGCAGGTCGTAGGGCACGCCCCGTTCCAGGGCCATCATCTCCCACATGTGGCTGAAGTAGTGCTCCAGTCCCGAGGCCGGGCGGGAGATCTGGGCATAGGCCATGCCGATGCCCGCCAGCACCAGCCCCTCGGCGATGGCGGCGATGGCGTCCGGGTCCCGGCTGGTGATGCGGTCGGAGACGGCCATCAGCTTGCGCAGGGCGGCGCGCATCAGCTCTGCCACGTCCCCGCAATAGTATTCCCCGGTCACCAGGTGGGAAATGCGCCACTCGCAGACGGCGATGTACTTGGCCACCATATCCCCCAGCCCCGCCCACAGCATGCGCATCGGCGCCTGGGCCAGTATTTCGGAATCCAGCAGTATGCCCTCGGGGCCGTGGTTGTACAGCGACACCTTCACGTGGTTCATTTCCATCGAGCTGGAATTGGATGCGTAGCCGTCCATCGAGGGCGCGGTGCCCACCACGGCGGTGGGGCGACCCATGGCGTGGGCAGCCACCTTGCACAGGTCATTGAGCACGCCGCTGCCCACGGCCAGGAACATGTCGCAGCTGGGGTCGAAGTGCATGATGATGCTGCCCGTCTCCCACTCCGCCGGGGCGATGCGCACGTTGTCCGGCTTCTCCAGCGGCACGACGTAGACCACATGGTCGATGCCGGCGGCGGTGAGGATCTCGTCCACCCGCTTGCCCGCCACGGCCCAGGTGTTGCCGTCGCAGACCACGAAGGGCTTCTTTTTGCCCATCGCGGCGATCATCTCAGGTACCTCATTGACAATGCCCCTGCCGATGTTCAGGTATTTCAGCGCGCAGACGTGGCGCCGGCCGCACTTGCAGGCGTAGCCCTCGGGCCGCACCAGCTGGGAAAGGGTCATTTTGGCAAAATCAGGCATGTGTAGGACCTCCTGTCTTGTAATGGCGATTATTGTCGTGCTGCGTCGTTTATCCCCGCTCGTCGTACCACTCGAGGAAGCTGTGTTCCTCGCCCCGGGTCTTCCAGCCGGGAAAGGTGTCCAGGCTGACGGCGTGGATCGCGTTGAACACGCTCTTTTCCACGTCGGGGTTGTCCCGGCGCAGGGCCTTCAGCAGCTGCTTGACCTCCTGGCGCTTCGAAGCGCCCACGCCGTCGCCGCTCTCGGAAATGGCTTCTGTGAACCGGCAGGCGCATTGCAAAAATTCCAGGTTATTGTAGCGCTTCCAGGCGATGATGTCCTCCTCGTGGACGCAGTAGAGGGGGCGGATCAGCTCCATGCCCGGAAAGTTGGTGCTGTGCAGCTTGGGCATCATGCCCTGCAGCTGCGCGCCGTAGAGCATGGCCATCACGGTGGTCTCGATCACGTCGTTGAAATGGTGACCCAGGGCGATCTTGTTGCAGCCCAGCGCCCTGGCGTTGCTGTACAGGTGTCCCCGGCGCATGCGCGCGCACAGATAACAGGGGTTTTTATCCGCCGCGTTGGCCACGTCGAACACGTCCGTCTCAAAGATTTCCAGGGGGATGCCCAGCAGCCGGGCGTTTTCCTCGATCCTGCGCCGGTTGGCGGGGGCGTAGCCCGGGTCCATGGCCAGGAACTTCACCTCGAAGGGCACATCGCTGAAGCGCTGGAGCAGCTGCATCAGCTTGGCCAGCAGCATGGAATCCTTGCCGCCGGACACGCACACCGCCACCCTGTCCCCCGCCTGGATCAGCGCATAGCGCTTCACCGCCAGTATAAAGGGCGTCCACAGCTCTTTCCTGTATTTCTTTTGTATGCTGCGCTCGATCAGCTGGGTGGGGCTTAAGTTTCGAGGCATGTTCCTTCCTCCGGTAGCTTTTTGTTGTGTTCAAATACGGATTTGTGGAGCTGTTAGTGGAAAAGCAAAGGGCAGTACAAAGGGAACAGGGAACAGCTCCACAAATCAGTATTTGTCTAACCACCTATTCCACGTCTTCCCCGTCCTCCAATCCGCCGCGCATGGGAATGTCCAGGGGCACGTACTTGCCCCGGCGGCGGTGGGCCCGCTGCACCTGCTCGGCATGGCGCAGGGTCAGCTCGTGGGAGGCCCGGATGCGGCGCATCAGCATGGTCACTACCTGCTCGATCTCGCTGCCTGGGGTGTAGTCCGCCTCCACTGAAAAATCCACCCGTCCCTGCAGCAGCATGTCGTCGGCCACCTCGGTGGCCCCCGGCGCGTGCACGGCGATGGAATAGCCGCCCTTCTGCTTGGTCATCTTCATGCAGGGCACGTCGGTCAGGCCGTCGCCCACGTAGATCATGTTGGAAAATGGCACCCGGCGCATGTACTCCGGGGTAAAGGCGTTCAGGTCGCGGTCGTTGGTGACATCCAGTATGCCCTTGTTGATGCGGAACAGATACTGGGTCTTGCTGGTGTAATTCACAGCAGTGGACGGCCAGACCGCCTTGCCTTCCTCGTCATAGCAGAAGGAGGCGGCGAATATGGCCTTGAAGTGACCGCCGATGGCCGAGCCCCGGATGATCTCCGTCAATCCCGAGGAGATGATGTAGTGTTCCACGCTCACGCCGCACTGGCGGCCCAGGGCGTTGATGCGATCAAACCAGCCCGTCACGCCGGGGAAGAATTCCACGTCCCTGCCCAGGGCGATCAGGTTTTCCCGGGTCAGCTCCATTTCACCGCTGGCCATCTTCTTCATCAGGTACATGTAGGTCAGTATGCCGTCCATGTCGTGCTGCCGGGCGAATTCGGCGCACTGGCCCCAGAAGGCGTCCGGCTCCACCCGGATGCCCGGCAGGAAGGAGTATTCCTCCATGTCCCGGGGCGAGAGCGTCTTGTCGAAATCATAGATCAGGGCTACGATGGGCGTCTGCATGCGAACACTCCCTTTTTACACGACAACTGGGCGGTTGCGAACAGCCGCCCAATCGGGTTATCTATGGTAATCATCTATCATGCGTGAGGCGCGGAATCCGAGTAGAGCAGCTCCTGGGTCGCCTCGTCGGCGACGCCGGTGACATCCAGGCCCGCCGCCTTCTGGAAGGCCTCGACCGCTGCCTTGGTCTTGCTGCCAAAGGAACCGCCCTTGGATTCCTCCGCCATGAAGCCCAGCTCGTACAGGCGGGCCTTCAGCGTCTTGACCTGGTCGTTCTTGTCGCCCTTTTGCAGCGTGGTATAGCCGCCGGACGCCGCTGCCGCCGCAGCGGCTTCCTCGCTCGCGCCGCCGTCCGCGGGCGCGGCAGGCGTGGGCGTGGCCTGGGCATATTCGGTGCGCGGCGCGTCCTCGGCATACAGCCTCTTCTGGGTCTCGTTGTCGGCGATGCCCGTGGCCTCCAGCCCGGCGGCCTGCTGGAACAGCTTCACCGCCGTCTGGGTCTTGCTGCCGTAGGCGCCGTCGCGGTCATCCAGCAGGAAGCCCAGCTCGAACAGCCGGTTCTGCAGCTCCAGCACCGCGTCGCTCTTGTCGCCCTTGGTCAGCGTGGCATAGGTCACCTCCGGCTCCGGGGTGGGCGTGGGCGTGGGCGACGCCGCGACGGTCACCCGTTCGCCGTTGACCACGGCGGTCAGCTCCTGGGCCGTGGTGGCGGCCTCCACCTGGGCGATGGCCTGGTCCACGATGGCCCAGCGCGAGGTGGAATCCTGTCCGGAATCGCCGGCGACACTGTCCGCCTCGGTGGCGTCCATCAATACGGCGTTGCCGATGTTGCTCTCGATGTTCTTCAGCGCCGAGACGTACAGCGCGTCGTTCACCGCCGGCTCCTCGGGCATCATCCCGTCAAAGGCGGCGGCGTCGCTGGTCACGCGCTCGGTGAGGGCCAGCACGCCGTCGCTGCGATACAGGTTCACCAGCTCGTTGATATAGGTGTCGCTGCGGTTGGCCTTGATCTGCTCCAGGCCGCTGGCGTACAGCGACTGGGTGACACCCTCGATCTTCGAGCCGTTGTTGCCGCTGCGGATGTGGCGGAACCACAGCACGCCGCCCACGATCAGGGCCGCGGCCAGGACCATGATCCCGGCCACGCGCAGGATATCCTTGACGCCGATGGTGCGGCCATAGCGGATCTCATCGAACTCTTCCTCGTCGATATCCTCAAAGACCTCGCTCTGCTCGCGATCCGGGGCCACCTGGGTGTCGTCGTACACCACCTCCTCCTGGGGGGTGGCATAGTTGTCCTCGCGATCGTCGATGGCGCGGCGCTTTCGCGCGGCCCGACGGTTCTGGGTCGCCTCCAGCTTCTGTATGTAGTCCTCCACCTCGCTGCTGATGCCCGCGCGACCGGTGGATTCGATGGGCCGGGTCCGCAGCTCGGAGGTGTCCATGTTCTCCATCTTCAGCTCTTCGTCCACAGCATTCAGGGTGTTCTGGACGTCCTCGGGCAAGTCCTCCACCGGGGGCAGCGGTTTATCCTCCTGGGCGTCGCCGCCGTCGATCACGGCCCGCATGTCCTTGCGGATCTCCTTGGGCGCGGAGGCCTCGTCATAGACCGGGCGGTAGGTGGTGCGGCTGTCCACCGCGCCCTCCTGCTGCTGCTCGTCTGACATGGTGGTATAGGTGGTGCGGGTATAGGCCGCAGACGCCTGCCCCGCAGGCGTATCGGGCAATATATGGGGCTGCGCAGAGGTATAAGGCGTCCCCTCAAAGCGGCTTTCCCCCACGGGTGTACCGCAATGGGGACATTGTTTGTCTTCCGGCATCAGGGTTTTGCCGCATCTGGAGCAGAACATGGCTTGGCCTCCTCTTGTGGCGATGATATTCCATATTGGCAGTAATAAACAACCATCCTATCGTATATGATAGGATGGTTTATGTCCTAAATCAAGGTAATAAATATGACTTTACTTTGATATTTTCCAGCCCTTACCCTGTTATCCAGCAGAGCATCAGGAATCCACCGTTGGCGGGTTGCAGTTCGGGCAGGGCTCCAGGCCCTCCCGCAGGGCGTCGCGCACGGTCAGCTCGCGACCGTTGGTCTGGGTTCGGCAGACCTTGGTGGCGTGGTAATAGACGGCCTCGTTGCCGTAGACGCTGTATACGAGGGTATTGTAAATTGCCTCGGTCTCGTCGTTGGCCAGCTCCAGCTTTTCCTCCTCGGTCAGCAGGTCGCGCTCGGTGCCGCCGGCGGCCTTCACCTGCTCCAGCTTGTTCTGGTAGACCAGCTCGTCGGAGTTGTACAGCGCGGTCAGCACCTCCTCGGTGGGCGAAGCGGTCACCAGCGCGGGCGGGGCGGGCACGGGCATGCGGGGCGTCAGCTCCTGGTGGGGGGTCAGCAGCACCACCATGCCCATCATCTCCAGCGTCGCAAGGCCGGTCAGCAGCACCCTGCCCCGGGTGCGAAACACGCCCTGCTGCCACAGGAAGAACAGCCCCACCGGCGGCAACAGCACGGTCAGCAGCAGCCCCACCGCGCCGCGCAGGGACATGGCCCGCTCGGCGCTGGGGCGCTTCACCCCGGTGGTATAGCCGTTGTCCCTCGGCCTGGAAGATTGTCGGTTCATGGCATTTCCTCGCAGTCGCTAAAATATCGCGCAGCCGCTGGTCTTCACGCTCTTCATCTGCTGGAGCATCTGGTCGGCGTCGTGGAAGATGTCGCCCTGGGGGTTTTCCCGGTCGGCAAAGGCGACGCCCACGCTGAGGTTGATGGGGGGCAGGTCGCCCTGCCGTTCGAGGAGCATGGCGTTGATGCGCTCCATCTTCTGCCGGATCAGCGGCTTCATGTCGTTGTTGACGCGGGTCATGATCACCGCGTACTCGTCCTCCGAGATGCGACAGACGAAGTCCACCGAGCGGAAATTGTGGCGCAACACGTCCGCCACCACCTCGGCCATGCGGTCCGCCGTCTCCTGGCCCTGTTCGGCGCGTATGGCGTCGTAATCGTCCACATCGGCCAGGATCAGGGCGATGTTGCGCTGGTCGGCGTCCTTCAGCAGCACCTTGTAGGCGCTGTGGTTGTACAGGCCCGTGAGCGGATCGTGCAGCGCCTCGTAGGCGAACTGCTCGACAGCCCGCACCTTGCTCTCCTTGTCCCGATCGGGCCTGAAGCCCCTGCCGTTCTTCTTCTCCAGCAGGTAGCGCTCGAATGCCTCCGGGGGCAGGGGCCTTGAAAAATAGTAGCCCTGTACGATGTCGCAGCCCATGGCCTTCAGCGCGAACATCTGCTCGGCGGTCTCCACGCCCTCGGCGATGGTGGGCACCTCGAGGGAATAGGCGATGTCGATCACCGCGTCCAGCATCTTGGTGTTCTTGCGCTCCTTGAAGGCGTTGTGCATGAATTCCATGTCCAGCTTCAGCGCGTCCATCGGCAGGGTAGAGATCATGTTCAGGGACGAATAGCCGCTTCCGAAGTCGTCGATTTCGATATGGAAGCCGACCTCGCGCAGCGCCTTGACGGTGCTGATGATCTGGGCGGAATCCTGGGTATAGGCCGATTCGGTGATCTCCAGCAGGAACTCGTCGGGGCTCAGGTCAAATTCGCGGATCAGCCCCTTCATGTGATCCACCAGGTCGTAGTCGAATATGTCCACCCGGGACACGTTCACCGACACCGGCACGCAGATGCCCAGCCGATCCTTCCAATCCCGCATCTGGATGGCCACCTCGCGCCAGACATAGCTGTCCAGCCGGCGGATGAGCCCGTTGCTTTCAAACAGCGGTATAAACTCGGCCGGGCTGATCATGCCGAAGCGGGGATGGTTCCAGCGCACCAGCGCCTCGGCGCTGTTGAGCACCGGCATGGTGGCCTGGATCGCGAACTTGGGCTGGTAGTAAACCAGGAATTGCTTCTCGGCGATGGCCGCCGGGAAATCCTCCAGCAGTTGCTCGGTGTAGACCTCGCTGCGGTGCATCTGCTCGTCGTACAGCGCCACGTTTTTGGTAAAGCTGTCGCGCACCGTATCCGAGGCCAGCTTGGCCCGGTCAAACCGGCGCTCGATATCCAGGGTCTTGTCCACGCTGGGATACACGCCCATGCGCAGCCGCACCCGGTTGTCCATGCCGGTGGTGGCCTCCTCCAGGATATCGCCGTAGCTTCCCCGGTGGGGACAGTAAATGAGGAAGGTATCGCCGTCCCGCCGACACACGATGCCGCCGTCGCCGGCCACGCTCTGCTGGATCCTCTGCCCCACCCGGCGCAGCACATCGTCGCCAAAGGCCTTGCCGTGCCGTTCGTTGATCAGGTGGAAATGGCTGATGTTGACGACCATGGCGTCCATGTCCATGTCCTGGTGATAGACGTCATACTGATTGGCATAGTTGAAGAAGAAATCCTTGTTGTACAGGCCGGTGAGCTGGTCCCGCTCGGTGGATCGGATGATGTTCCGGTTCTCCGTAAGCTCGATGACATGGCGCACCCTGGCCAGCACCACCCCGGACAGGTCGCAGGGCTTGAGTATGAAATCCATGGCGCCGTTGTTGAGGGCATAGACCTCGTCCTGCCGGTCACGGCTCATGACGATCACGGATACCCGCTTGAGCACAGGGTCCTCGCTGACCTGCTTGAGAATGGCCCTCCCCTGGTCGTCGGGCAGCGCAAAATCCAACAGAACAAGGGCCAGCAGGTCCTTGCTTTCGTAAATGGACTCCAGCGCCTGCTCGCCCGTCTGGGCATAGATGACGTCATATTGCGCCTGTAGCGCCTCTCCAAGGAATCTCTGGCGGGAAGGGTCGCCCGCCACGATCAGTATCCGGCGCTTTTTGTTGTTGGTCCCGCTTTGAGGCGAGGCATTTTCCGGCATTCGATCTCCTCTTCCCGATGTTTTTTCCGTATATTATATTATACATGGCCGAAGCGGGATTGTCTACCAATTTTGACGCCGATCCTGTCGTTTTTTACCCGTTTGTATAAAAAAACAGTTTTATACGGTCATCATACCTGCTAATATTCAAGATTTTATCAAAATGGCACACAATGTTTTGGACAGGTTTATGACAAATTCAAGGCTCTTTTTCGGCGTCACCGCCTTGACGCCATCCTGTATGTTATAATGGAGCTATTGTTGAGCAAAATAGAAGAAACACCGTGAAGCTGAATCGGAGGTGAATCCCATGAAACGCATCCTTCGCGTGCTGGCGCTGCTGCTCATCGCGGCGCTGCTGGGTGGCTGCGGCGCCGAGAGCGGCGGTTCGTCGGTTCGGCTGTTCGCCGTCAACGTGGGCAAGGGCGACGCGCTGATACTGAAGGCCGGCGACTGGGTGGGCCTGATCGACGCGGGCAAGCCCAGCGCCATGGGCCGCGTCAGGGCTGCCCTGAAGGGCCTGGGCGTTGAAAAGCTGAACGCCGTATTCCTGACCCACACCGACAACGACCACGCCGGCGGGCTCGACTGGCTGGCGCAGAGCGACATGCCCGTGGACAACTGGTATGCTCCGGCCATGTACACCGGCGTGAAGGAAAAAAAGCACCCGATGATCCTGGCGGCGGCCCTGCGGGGACAGGCGGTCCAATGGCTGCAGCGGGGTGACGCGCTTTCGCTGCCCGGTGGGGCGACGCTGCGGGTGCTGGCACCCGCCTCGCTGTTTGAGGACAAGGACGACAACAACTCGCTGGTGATGATGCTGGAGAGCGACCAGGGCAAGATGCTGCTGACCGGCGACATGGAGCTGCCCGAGGAGGCGGAGCTGCTGGGCCAGGGCGACGACCTGCGCTGTGCGGTGCTGAAGGTGCCCAACCACGGCGACGACGACACCACCAGCGCCAAATTCGCAAAGGCCGCAAGCGCCCGGGTGGCCGTGATTTCCACCGACAGCCAGGAAAAGCCCGGCACCCCCGACCCCGGGGTGGTCCGCCGGCTGGAGGCCGCAGGCACCACGGTGGTCGTGACCCAGGACGCCGGCATGGGCCTGCTGGTCACCCTGGAGGGCGGCGAAGCGACGGTGAAGGCGGTGGACATCGAAGCGCCCCCCGTATCCGGCCCCTATATCGCCGATGTGGACCCGGACGACGATACCATCGCCCTGGGCAACAGCGGCAGCGCCAACGTGGATCTGAGCGGCTTCTCCCTGTACTCCGACAAGGGCGGCGAGCTGTACGCCTTCCCGGAGGGCACCGTCCTCTCCCCCGGCGCGACGCTGACCGTCGGCACGAATTCCACCGACGGAAATTACGACCTGCTGTGGGACGACAAGAAGGTCGTCAACAAGAAGAAGACGGACACGTTTTACCTGTACGATGATTATGGGAGGATCGTGGACAGCAGGGATAATGGACGGTAAATACTGATTTGTGGGGGAGACGAGGGAACAGGGAACAGGGAACAGGAATGGCGGCTGCCGCGACCATTTCGATAACGTACGAGTTGTAGCGGCCCTAAAGGACTAACTTCGTGTCGCCCTAAAGGACTAACTTCGTGTCGCCCTAAAGGACTAACTTCGTGTCGCGGCACCTGCGCCGCCACCGTTCCCA
>CACWZI010000032.1:46991-56597 GCA_902765305.1 uncultured Eubacteriales bacterium | reverse complement strand
TGGTGTGCCCCCTTGCGGGTGGCATCCTCAGACGAGCTGTCGTGTCGGCGTCGGTCTTTGTATGTTGTTACCTGAACCTCCGGGGCTCTTTCTTTCCTTTCCCCTCGGTTCATATATTATTATACTCATTTTGTTAGCACTGTCAAGAGGTGAGTGCTAATTTGCCAATGGACAATTCATGAACGTTTCTGCAGAGGATTATTCAATCCAGCATAAAACTGTTCATCGAAACAAAAAGCCTCCTCGCCTGGTAGCCGCGAGAGGAGGCAAAAAGGGACGTTTTCGTTCATTTGACTGTGATGCGGTTCTCTCCCCTGAAAATGAACTCTGCGCTGCCGTCGACATGAACCGTCACCTGCGTGACCAGCAGGCACCATGCCTGTTCGTTCCAAACGTCTATGGGCCTCGCTTGGCCACGCAGGTTCTCCACATATTTCTTCACGCTGCATACCCGCATCATCCTGTCTTGCTTCTCCGATTTCAGGCGGTTCAGCTTCGCGTCGGCCTTCCGGAACCGCTCGTCGTAGGCCGCAGCCTTCTGGTCGAATTCTTCCTGCGGGACGCAGGTTACGGCATGCTCCCGGATGAGGGCTTTGTTCATCTCCACCACCGTGTCGATCTCCTCCTGGGCGGCAGCGATTTTCGTGTCCAGCGTTAAACCACCCATTGCCTCGATGGATTCCTGTTTATGGTTTACTCTGAACCGTTACGACAGATCGCAAAAACAGGCTGCCTCGTTTGAGTTTGAGGCAGCCTGTCTTTGCGTTGTGAACAGGTCTTACTTCGCGGCATTCTGGCCAGCGATGCGGCCGAACACGATGATGTCCGCGATGGCGCAGCTGCCCAGACGGTTGTTGCCGTGGATGCCGCCGGTGACCTCGCCGGCCGCGTACAGGCCGGGGATCACGTTGCCGTCGGTGTCCAGCACATGGGCGTCGGTGTCGATCACGATGCCGCCCATGGTGTGGTGGATGGCGGGCTTGGAGACCAGCATGTAGTACGGGCCCTCCTCGGCAATCGGGATCAGGTCGCCGCGCTTGTTGAATTCCTTGTCCTCACCGTCGGCGCAATACTGGTTCCAGTCGGCCACGGTCTGCTTCAGGTTCTCAGCATCCACGCCGAAATGCTCGCAGCACGCCTCGAGGGTATCAGCCTTCACCAGCTGGCCGCGGGCGAGCAGGTCCTCATACTCGGCCTTGTGGGTCTCGGCCACGCCGGACTTCTGCATGGCGTCCTCATCCCAGAACAGGTAAGAGCACGCGCCGGTCTGTTCGGTCACGGCCTTGGAGATCACGTTGCGGGCCTCCAGCTCCTCGACGAAGCGCTTGCCCTCCTTGTTCACCAGCACGCCGTAGCTGTCCAGGCGCACGTCGGCCACGTACAGCAGCGCGCCGGTCTCGGCGTCACAGGTGGGATAGGTCTGGATGTACTGCATGTCCACGGTATCCGCGCCGATGGCGGTGGCCATGGTGATGCCGTCGCCGGTGCTGCCCACTGTGTTGGTGGACAGGATCTTCTCATCCATGGCGGGGTCGTTGGCCTTGCGCATCTCCACATTGGAGCCGAAGCCGCCGGTGGTCAGCACCACGTTCTTCGCGCGGAATTCCACGGCCTTGCCGTTGTTCTCGGCCTTCGCGCCGACGACCTTGCCATCCTCCACCATCAGCTCGGTGGCGCGGGTGTTGGTGAAAACGGTCACGCCCAGGTCCTGGACCTTCGCCCACAGCTTGTTGACCAGCTCCACGGCGGTAGCGCCCTTCGGCACCAGGGAGCGCTCCACGGAGTGGCCGCCGAAGAACAGCATGTAGTCCTCGAATTCGACATTCACGTCGTCGCGCAGCCACTCGGCCGCGTTCAGGGCGTTGGACGCCAGCACGTGGTCCAGCTCGGGATTGCCGCCGGCCTTCGCTAGGTCGGCCTCCATCTGCTCCACGCTGTCCACGCCTTCCTGCTGCAGCCAGTTGCCGGGCGCGGCGATCTCGCCACCGGACAGCAGGGTGTTGCCGCCGATGTTGTTCATCTTTTCGATCAGTATGACGTTCGCACCGGCCTCCTTGGCCTTGATAGCAGCAGCCATGCCCGCGCCGCCCGCGCCGATCACCAGCACATCGCAGTCATAGGCGTCCTCCAGCTCCGCCGCTTCGGCGGTCTCGCCGGTGGCGACCAGGCTTTCCGGATCGATGCCGGCCTGAGACAGGGCGTCCTTCACGGCGGCGATGAACGCGGTAGAGGACAGGGTCGCGCCGGTGACGGCCTCGACGTCCACGGTGTTGCCGGTCAGCATCTGCTGCTTCAGATCCTCCATGGCCACGTCGCCCAGGCCCTCGGTCTCTTCGTTTTCCAGAATGTTGATGTCCTTGATCGCGCCGCCCTCAACGGTGACCTCGACGGAAACATTGCCGGCCTTGCCGCCCTCGCCGACGCCGGTAAAGGTGCCGTCCTCGGCAAACGCGGAAAAGCTCATCGCCACCATCAAAGCGAGCATAAAACACAGGATCTTCTTCATAATTACATCTCCTTTTGCTACGGGCGCAGCGGTGCCCCTCAGATCCCACGTAAGGGTATACCACCGATGATGTGGATTGTCAATAGTCAAAGAAGGGAATATGCACAAAAAAGAGATATCTATTCCGAAGGCACAAGCGTCCATTGTATAAGCAATGAAAAGCCGGACTTCGGCTCCCAGGATCTATGGGGGCCGGAGTCCGGCAATTTGTTCGCGGCAGGTATAGGGCTTAGCCTTGGGCTCACTCAGATGCCGGCGGACTTGATGATGAACTGGGTACGGCCGACCATGCTATCGGCGATGCCGGAGTAGGATCCGTAACCGCGTACCACGTCCACCATGCCGTATGGCCCTTGTTCATGTACTGAAGCGCCGCGTCCAGGCCGCTCTCCACGCCGATGTCCAGTCCGCCGATGCCGCGCTCGTGCAGGCGTCGAAGGTCGGCGTCCGTCTTGTGCCGGATATTCTTGATGGAGGCATACATGGCGATGGTCTTTACCCTGGGCAGCTTTGCGTGGATCGCGTCCGCGATCTGCACCAAACGATCCGCAGACAGCACAAATGCGTCGCCGTGCTCCAGAAATACCCGCTACACATCGGGGCAAGTATCCTCCTTCACCCACCCGCACCGTGCGGAACTTTGAAAGGGGATCGCCTCTCCGCCCCACAAGCCTCACGCTGCCCCTGTCGCGGGCGCTGCCGCATCAATTGAGTAAATCCCCGACTTCCCCGACCGCGCCGCGACAGGGCCAAACGTGCGGCTCATTTCGCGTTATGTTAAAGTAAACTTTATGTCAGAAATATGACTGTCAGAATCAGGGGGTATTTACAGGGGATAGTAACAGAAAAGAGCTCAACGAAGACGAAAAATGGGGTCAAATTGGTGTGTCAATTCAACCTCATTTTTCGTGCCAATTCGGAAATGATTCAAGATTCCGGATTGTTAGCAATCAAAATATTCATTTTATGACCTTTTCAATCCTAAATATGGTCTTTTTTTGACTGATAGCAATTCTAATTATCCATTTCCCACACTTTCAAAATTGTAGCAAATAGAAGGTCAAAAGGTGGCTCTGCCGGGTAACTTTGATACAATCGCCGTCAGGGTGCAAAACGGGTGCAAGCGGGTGCATCAGGGTGCAGTTTGTGCTGGTTTACAGACGTTTCCTGATCTGATCTGAAAGCTGTTCCAGCTCCTGCCTTGACAGCTCCGGAAGTCGTTCCAGTTTTTCCATGATGGCAGCGAGCGATTCCCTCTGGCGCAGCTCTACCAGCTGCGTATAGTAATTGACGATCACGCCGGTAAATATGGCCAGCGTCACCACCGCATAGAGGGACAATACCACGGAGAGGCTCCGGGATATGGCGGTATGCACCACCACATCTCCGAAGCCGATGGTTGAAACCACTGTGAAGCAATACCACAGTGCTTCCCGATAGGTATTTATCTCCGGTTCGCAGACCCATATCACCAGGGCGGTAAGCAGCATGAAGGCCACAAAGCCCGACATGATCTTATCCGCCCCGGTATGCTTCAGAATCCTGCGTATCAATCTGAGCTTTCTCACGGGTTGTTCCCCTGTGCCTTACGGTTCAATGATGTTGAAATTGCGGTTGATGGGCGACATGTACTTCACCAGCCGGGCGGGCACGGTATCGTCGCCTTCAATCGTCATGTTGGTGATCACGTCGGCGTTGCCGTTCATCAGCGCGAGCAGCTGGAGCCTGGCGCAGGTCAGCGTGCAGTCGCATGCCGCGGTCGTATCGCCCGGATATGCCAGCAATATACCGTCCCGCCGGATGACGCGGAAGACCTCGCCGGTATCGGCGATGTTCAGCTTCAGCGTGAAATCGTCCTTCTGGGCAGCCAGGGCGTCGGTCATGATGTCGATGTAATCCAGCATCATATCGGCGGTCATGCTCATCAGCATGGCTTCACGGCCCTTGACGGTGCCCTCCTTGTCCGCCTGGTTCCCCTCGCGCAGCTCCCACGCGCCCATCAGGTACGCGCTGCGCCAGGGACCGCTTTCGGCCTGGTAGCCCAACTGCTCCAGCGCGTCGGCGCACAGCTCCCTTGCGGCCTGGTTGTCCGGATCGGCGTAGACCATCTCCTTGGTCACCTGGGCCACCCACTGGTATTCGCCATTATCGAAGTCTGCGCGGGCCTTCTCCAGCACGGCGTCCACGTCGCCCAGGTATTCCACCCACTTCTTCGCGGTGTCCTCCGGGGTCAGCGGGTTCAGGTTCACGGGGTTGGCGTCATACCAGCCCATGTAGCGCTGGTAGACCGCCTTGATGTTGTGGCTCAGCGTGCCGTAATACTGGCGGCAGTACCACACCTTGTCCAGGCGCTCCGGCAGCGTCAGCGTCCGGGAGATCTCCGCTGCGGTCATGCCCTGGTTGATGTAATGCAGGGTCTGGTTGTTGATGTACTGGTAGACGGCGGCGGTGTCCTCCATGTAAGTGCGGATGGTCTCGTTGCCCCAGTGCGGCCAGTTGTGGCTCTGGAACACCACCTCCACGTCGTCGCCGAACAGGGACTCCGCCTCGAGGATGTAGCTTGCCCAGGCCGCGGCGTCCCGCACCTGCGCACCGCGCAGCGTGTAGATGTTGTGCATGGTGCCGGTGCAGTTCTCCGCCAGCCAGAGGCCCCTGTACTTCGGGAACCAGGCGTTCATCTCGGCAGGGGCCTCGGTGCCGGGGGTCAGCTGGATCTGGATCTCCAGCCCATCGATGGTGATGGTCTCGTTGGTGGCAATCTCATAGGTCGGGGCCAGCAGGCCCACGGTGCCTACGGACTGGCCCAGGCCGATGCCGATGGCCATGCGCCCCGTATCGCCGGGCTTCATCAGGGCGCCGTACTGGTACTGCGCCCGGCGGCCCATGGCGGGGCCGCAATACAGGTTCTCGCTGACGGCATGCTCCAGGAAGCCCTTGGGGGCCAGCACCACGGCCTTGCCGGAGGCCAACTGCTGATCCAGCGGCAGAGTGGCGTCCGCGGCATCCTCGGCGGAGATCAGGCCGTAGATGCCGCCGTAGTGGTCGATGTGGGAATGGCTGTACAGCACGCCCTTGACGTCGATGGGCCCGAAGTGTTTCTCCATCAGCGCCTTGGCGGCGGCCATGTCCTCCTGGCACATCAACACGTCGAACACCACCCAGCCGTTGTCCGTGCGGATGAAGGTGGCGTTGGCCATATCGTAGCCCCGCACCTGGTAGATGCCGTCGCACACCTCGAACAGCCCCGCGTAGGCGTTGAGCTGGGTGTTGCGCCACAGGCTGGGGTTCACGGTGTCCGGGGCCTCGGCGTCCCGGACGAAGGCGAAATCCTCCAGGTTCCAGGCGACCACCCCGTCGTCGCGGGTGATGACCACGCTTTCCGGAGCCTCGATCAGCCCCCGCAGCGCGTTCTCCTTCTCGGTCTCGTCGGAAAAGTCCAGTCGGTCGTACCAGGCCCTGTTGGCCTCGGCGGTGTAGGTCGTGGCGGGCTTGTTCTCAGCCAGCCCCATGCCGGATATAACCAGCAGCAGGGCGATCGCAAGGCAAAGTAGCTGTTTCACTGAAATACCTCCTCACATGTAAAGTCGGTCCGATTGACCGGACATGGCCGCGCCCCAAGGCTCAGGTTCAGGTCTCGGGCCGGATGGACGCGGTGACGAGCTGCGCCACGGCGGCGAAGCCCTCGTCCGAAACGGGAGTAAATATGAACTGCACATAGTTGCCGGACTGAGTGACGAACACCACATACACGGCATCTACATCGGGAACGCTGAATGAAACGGCATCCAGGCCGTTGAGGGTGCAGCGCTCGATCTCCGTCGCGCCGTTGGCCTGCAGGGTGGCTACGGTCTCATCCATCGTCGCGCCATCATACCCCGTCAGATACTGGGCGTAGATGCCCGCGGAGCCATCCGCCACCTCGTGCTTGGCGAGCATCTCCTCGCCGTCCGCCTCAGTGAGGTCCTTGTTCTCAAAGATATCGGGAACCCAGTATTCCAGGGCGATATCGTTGAAGACATACCAGGAGCCGGCGATTTCGGCGGCGGCGCTCTCGGCGTCTGACCAGTTGATGGCGGGGACCTGTTCCGCAAAGGCACAGGACATCAGCAGCAGGCCCAAGGTCAGGATGGTTGCAAGGGTCTTCTTCATGGGAATTCCTCCTTTATATTCACCCGATTGTATCGGGTGATGTCGATTGTGGTGGGCGATTCCATTCACAGAACCGCCCACAGTGCCTTTGCCCGAATCAAGGTATATCAGCCTGTTTCACCTTGATCTTCGTACTTGCAGTTTTACCGTTGGACGAGGTTACTGTGATTGTCACCGTTCCCTTCTTCAACCCCTTCACCACTCCCTTGACGCTGACCGTTGCAATGCCCGGATCAGAGCTATTCCAGGTATAAGTGGTCGTTACGCCTGACGGCGTTAGCTTGAGTTGCTTGGCCAGTTTCAGCGTCTTTCCTTTCTTAACACTGTAGCTGGACTTCTTGAAGGCAATCTTCGTCGGCCCGTCAATGACCGTCACCTTGACGGTGGCGCGGACGCCATTGTTGGCGACAACATAGATCTTGCAGCTTCCTGCGCCAGTAGCCCTGATCTTGCCCGTCGAGGATACGGTCGCCACATTGCGATTGCCGCTGTAGTAACGCAATACCTTGACGTGGGCGAGCACCTGTCTGCCGGACTTCACACCTTTCACGCTGGCCCTGATCGTGCTGCTCTTGCCAATCGTCAGTGTTACCTTGGACGCACTAACAGTCACTGTCTTCGGATTGGCTGCCTTCTTCGTATACCCGCCGGTGATGGCGTGGACCGTGGGGCTGGCCTTTCCGATGTAGGTCTTGACACCCCTGACCCTTTTCCAGGCCTTCACGTAAGCCTTATACCCCGTAGCCTTTTTCAGCCCCGTGACCTTGTAGCTGCGCGATGCGCTGCTCTTGACGGAAGCGATCAGCAGACAATCGCCTTTCCCGCATCTTCTGAAGAAAATGTCATAGCCATCGGCGTCCTTGACCTTCGTCCAGGACAGCTTCATGCCTGTTTTGCCGGACGCCTTCATGGTAGTCAGCAGCGTGATGTTCGATTCGACAGGCTGCTTTGTCGGCTTCGGCGTGACTGTGGGCTTTACCGTGGGCTTCGGCGTCGCCGTGGGTTTTGGCGTTGTTGTGGGCTTCGCGGTCGGCTTCGGCGTCTTGGTCGGCTTCACCGTAGGCTTCGCGGTCGGCTTCGGTGTCCTTGTCGGCTTTGCGGTAGGCTTCGCGGTCGGCTTTGCCGTAGCCGTGGGCTTTGCAGTAGGCTTCGTGGTCGGCTTCGGTGTCACTGTAGGCTTCGCGGTCGGCTTTGGTGTTGCCGTGGGCTTCACCGTAGGCTTCACGGTGGGCTTCGGTGTTGCCGTGGGCTTTGCGGTCGGCTTCGCGGTCGGCTTTGGTGTTGCCGTAGGCTTCGCGGTCGGCTTCGGCGTTGCCGTGGGCTTCGCGGTCGGCTTCGCGGTCGGCTTTGGTGTTGCCGTGGGCTTCGAGGTTGGCTTCGCTGTCGCCGTAGGCTTCACAGTGGGTTTTGACGTCGGCTTCGGCGTCTTGGTCGGCTTCACCGTAGGCTTCGCGGTCGGCTTCGGTGTCACTGTGGGCTTCGCGGTCGGCTTCGGCGTTGCCGTGGGCTTCACCGTAGGCTTCACGGTGGGCTTCGGTGTTGCCGTGGGCTTTGCGGTCGGCTTCGGCGTCGCTGTCGGCTTGGTAGTCGGCTTCGGCGTCACTGTCGGCTTTGTGGTTGGCTTCGGCGTCGCGGTTGGCTTCACGGTGGGCTTCGGCGTCGCCTTCGCAACGATGGTCAGCTTCGCACCTGTGAATTGGATGGTGTAGTTCCCACCCGCACTCAGCGTGCCGATGGTAATATCATAACTACCTGCGCTCTCACCTTTTGTGCGGGTCAGAGCACCGGTCAGCTTATCTGAGCCCACCAGTCCTGTCACTTTGTAGGTCAGCGCCGGGTCAGTCTCACCTTCTGTTTTGCTCTTAGCATCAGCAGTAACGGTCAACACTTTCTTGTTGATCGTCAGGTTCGCGCCTACATAGGTCAGCGCATAGTTGCCGCTGGCCGCGAGGGTACCCTGCTGGATGGCGTAGGTCCCCACGTCATTCCCCGCCGCACGGGTCAGTGCGCCGGTCAACTTGTCGCTGCCCACCAGGCCGTTGGCCGTGTACGTCAGCGCCGGGTCGGCGTCCCCGTAGATCTTGCTCTTGGCATCTGCGGTGACGGTCAGCGCCTTCTTGTTGATCGTCAGGTTCGCGCCTACATAGGTCAGCGTGTAGTTATCGCTGGCTGTCAACGTGCCCTGGGTGATGGCATAGGTCCCCACGTTCTCGCCGCTGGCGCGGGTCAGCTTGCCGGTCAGCGCATCGCTGCCCACCAGGCCGGTGGCCGTGTACGTCAGTGTCGGGTCGGCGTCGCCGTAGGTCTTGCTCTTCGCCGCCGCGGTGACGGTCAGCGCCTTTTTGTTGATCGTCAGCTTCGCGCCCACATAGGTCAGCGTGTAGTTATCGCTGGCTGTCAACGTGCCCTGGGTGATGGCATAGGTCCCCACTTTATCGCCGCTGGCGCGGGTCAGTGCGCCGGTCAGCTTGTCCGTGCCCACCAGCCCGGTCACACTGTACGTCAGCGCCGGGTCGTCCTCGCCGTAGGTCTTGCTCTTCGCCTCGGCGGTGACGGTCAGTGCCTTCCTGGTGATCGTCAGGCTCGCGCCCACATAGGTCAGCGTATAGTTGCCGCTGGCTGTCAACGTGCCCTGGGTGATGGCATAGGTCCCCACGTTCTCGCCGCCGTCGCGGGTCAGCTCGCCGGTCAGGGCGTCGCTGCCCACCAGGCCGCTGGCCGTGTACGTCAGCGTCGGGTCGACATCGCCGTAGGTCTTGCTCTTCGCATCGGCGGTGACGGTCAGCGCCTTCTTGCCAATGGTCAGCTTCGCGCCGGTGTATTGCAGGTCGTAGTTGTTCCCCGCCGTCAGCGTGCCGACGGTGATGTCATACGTGCCTACGTTCTCGCCGCTGGCGCGGGTCAGTGCGCCGGTCAGTGTGTCGCTGCCCACCAGGCCGCTGGCCGTGTAC
>CACWZI010000032.1:0-46900 GCA_902765305.1 uncultured Eubacteriales bacterium | reverse complement strand
TCCTCGCCGTAGGTCTTGCTCTTCGCCTCGGCGGTGACGGTCAGTGCCTTCTTGCCAATGGTCAGCTTCGCGCCGGTGTACTGCAGGTCGTAGTTGTCCCCCGCCGTCAGTGTGCCGACGGTGATGTCATACGCGCCCACGTTCTCGCCGCCGTCGCGGGCCAGCTCGCCGGTCAGCGCGTCGCTGCCCACCAGGCCGCTGGCCGTGTACGCCAGCGCCGGGTCGTCCTCGCCGTAGGTCTTGCTCTTGGCGTCGGCGGTGACGGTCAGCGCCTTTTTCGCAATCTCCACCTCCAGCGCCACCGGATCGGTGTCGTTTTGCTTCCCGTCGCCCTTGAACTTATACCAGACATAGTAGGTTCCGGCGTTGGTTGCGGTGGGGATGGCTGTGTCATAGAGGCTATCCGCAGGCGCGGTGGCGCTTTCACCAAGCGCATACCAGAAGGCACCGCCTGTGGCAACGCCTGTCGAAACAAGCGCCTGTGGCTTGCCATCGTAAACAAGCCCTGGTATCGCGGCCGGATTCTTCGTGTTGGTGATGGTGTAGTTGCGAATGACGGTTTTCTGCAGGTCTCCGTCCTCCACACCCGTGCCCGAGCCATGGACGGTTACGCCGTACCGCGCGTAGCCATCGGCGCCCGACTGCGTAAGCACGCCTTCGAACGTACCGGTCCAGTTGTTGGCCTTGGTGAGCTCGATCGGGACGCCCGTGACGGCATCGTTATCCGTCAGCGATACCATCAGCTTGTCCGTGAGCGGCGTCACGCCCGCCGGAATCTGGACCCGCATGCTGGCCTTGCCTTCCACGAAGTCGCCAGCCCTGTAGTCGGGGACGGCATCCTCGCGCAGGGTGTAGGCGTACGCCTTCGAGGCGTCACCGTACCGCGCCGGCAGGTCGAGCCATGTGGCCTTCCAGCCGCCGTCCGCGCGGGCCACGACGTGCTGCCGGCAGTCGGGCGTGGAATCGCCGACCTTCCACTGGTCGAGGCGGAAGGTCACGCCCTCGGGACGACTGTGGTAGCGGTCGTCGAAGTCGTTCCACTGCTTGGTGACGGTCACGCCGCGCAGCTCGGGAACGCGCTTGTTGGTGATGGTGAAGCCCTTCTCGTCGTCGCCCGTAATGACCTGATCCGCGTAGCCGGGTACGCTGTTACGACTTGGTTCCCCGCTCGCGCTCTCAAACACCCTGTAGGTGAGTCTCTCGTATGTGCCGTCGTTCCAGCGCTTGTAGCGCGGCAGGTTGGACCACACGGCCTCAAGCGAGCTGCCCGACGAGTCGGCGCCGGCAATGCTGACCTTGTTGTCTATCGAGAGGTTGCCGTACACGTCTATGAGCGGCTGCCCGTCTATGCGCTCGATGAAGAAGTACACGTTGGCGGGCCGCTTGCCGTCCTGGTTGTCGGCGTCGTCCCATACCTTGGCCGCGGTGACGTCGATCCTGGGCTGCTTGAAGTTGCAGAACCGCGGCTCGCCGTTCGTGGGGCGTGGGTAGATACTGCTGTAGAAGGACGCCGGGGCATCCCGGTACTGGCCGTTCCTGGCGTCACTGTACTTCGTGCCCTTTTCAGGGTCGAGGTACTTGTCGTTGTGGCTGGAATCCAGCGTTACGGTGAGCACGCCATTCTCCATTGCCGCCGTAAGCGTGCGCGTGTGCACCATGCCGTCGTAGACCGTATCGTTGACATCGTTGTACCAGAAGCCGTCGCCGATGTAGCGGGCATCGTCGGGGATGATCTCGGCGAGCTCGTAGGCGTAGGTTCTTCCCACTTGCTGCGCGCCGAATTTGATGGCGTGCGTGGCGTCCGCCTCAAAGGCCACGCGATCGTTCACGTTCTTCGCGTAGTACACGCGGTCGGCGCCCTCTCCCTTCAGGCCGCATTCCGTGTCGGACGAGTATACGTCGGAGGGCATGGGCGCAACTGCGGCATTGGTCCCGACCGGCCGCATGGTGAAGCCGAACTCGCCGCTCACCTCGCTGGTGACGTCGAGCGGGCGGCCGTCGCCGTCGAGCTTCGAGGGATCCACATAGACCATCCCGGCAGCCATGGCGTAGGCGACCTTGTTCGCGTCGAACCGGTTGGTGAAGGGCATGGTAACGACGTTATCGTCGCCGGGCGCAATCGTCTGTCCCGCCTTGTTGGTTACTGTGACCGAGATGCGCATGGCGCTGTCTACAACTGCGGTGACGGTATAAGCCTCGGTGTCGTAGGTCATGCCCGGCAGGCGCGGCGTGCCGGACTCGGCCGGTGTCATCTCACGCGCGCAGTACACGTAGGTACCGGGCGTATCGAAGCTCACCGCGCCGAAGCTTGCCTCTCCGAAGCTTGCCTCTTGATTCACACTGTCTTTGGTGACTTCGATACGCTTGTACACCTCGTCGCCGTAGACCGAGCCGGAGGGCATGGGCTGCGTGACGCCCGCGGTGTTACTCACGCCAAACAGGCCGAACACGAACTTGTCGTCGTCGCCCCACGTCCAGGCAGGGTTGCCGTCGGGCACTTCAACCGCCTTGCGCACCTTGAGGATGTCGCCCAGGGTGTTGGTGTTGTAGGTGTTGGTGATGTCGCGCTGCGCCTTGTCGTAGGTCGCCTTGTAGTTGGCCACATGCTCCTCGCGCACGGTGTAGATAACTTCCTCGCCGGTTCTGCCATCGTACTTGTCGAGGCCGGTGAACTCAAAGCGCCAGGTATTTCCATCGGTGGGTGCAAGTTCAAAATCGCAAGAATTGCCAGACGAGTCCACGGTAGGGTCATCCTCGGTGCCATCCAGCGTAATGACCTTATTCGGCAGGTCAGTACCGTACCCCTGCAGGTGCACGGTGGCCGTTTTGGGACGATCCGTCCCGGGATTGTCGCCGTGTTCCCACTTCACGGTGCCCACGAGTGCAATCTTTTCCTGTTTGATGGTGTTCTCGACTGTGCCGCCGTTCTCCAGGCGGTCGGTTTCCCGTGTATTGCCCGTTTCGTGATTCGTGATGCGATACACGGGCGCCTCGTAGCCGTCCACCGCGTTCTCGAGGGCCCAGTAGCTGTAGGGGTTGTGGTTCTCGTCAAACTCACGCAGGATGGCGTAGGTGAAGACCGTGTAGTCCTCATTCCACGTGGGCTCTACGTTGGTAACGCGCGTACCGTCAGTCGGGTCCTCCGGCGCCGCGCCCGTCGTGCGATAGAGCGTGAGCGTAGGCGGCGTGGTGTGTTTCCTGCCGCCATCGACCCATTTTATGGTTCCGATGAAGGTCATTGTGGGGACGATCTCCCACGTCGCCGTGGCGGTACCCCCATAGTTGCCCTTGCCCGTGACGGTCACGGTATAAGTGCCCACATCGGTGCCGGTCGTGCCGCTCGTCACATCATAGTCGGTTCCGGCGGTCAGTGTTGTACCGTCCAGCGTGACACCCGTCACACTGACGCCCTTCTCAGAGCCGTCGTATTCAAGCTGCGTTGCGCTCAGCGTGACCGTCGCGCCGGTGACAGGCTTCGGATTGACCGTCAGCCTGACAGTGGTGGCCGCAGTGTTGTAGTTCGTCGCGTCGTACGGCGTGAAGGTCACGCTGTACGCTGTCGCTTCGCTGTCCGACACTTTGGGGGCGATCGAGCCGTCGGTCCACGCGAAGCTGCCCGCCACGTTGGCCGCGCCGCCCGAGAGGGCGCTTTCGGCGAGCGTCTGCCCGTAGGTGATGGCGCTTGCCGCGGGCGCGGCGGAGATGGCCGTCGGCGCCTTTTCAACGGTCACCGTCGCCACGTTTGAGGTCGCGGTCGCCGTCTCGCTGTTGGCCGCGCGCGTGTCGGTGACGACGCAATAGCAGTATTCCGTCGTTCCGGCAACCCTGCCGGTGGGAATGGTATAGCTTGCCGCCGTCGCGCCGTCGATGGCCTTCGGGTTCGTCCCGCTCGCGTCGTCGCAGGCATACCACTGGCAGGACAGGCTGTGCCCGTCAAGGCTGTTCGCCACGACCGCCACCGCGCCCGCCGTATAGCCGTAGGTCAGCGCCAGATCGGAGGGCTGTGTCCGGATGATCGGCGTGAACGCCGCCTGAACGGTCACGGCCTGATCGGGCATGGCGAAGGTCTTTGCCACCGCGACGTCCGTCGCCGCGCCGCCCTCCGGGGTATAGGTCAATGTATTGAGCGCATAGCCCGCGTCCGGGGTCGCGGTCAGGGTGATTTCGTCTTCCGCGGCGACGATGACGCCCGAGCTGACGGCGCTGCCGCCCACGCTGACGGTCATCCCGCCGTTCTCGGGCGCGGTCCACGTCACCGCGGAGAGCCTGCGCAGCGCCGCCTCGCCATCGGCGGTCCGCCGCACCGCGTAATGCTCCGCGTCGTCGCTGGCGAACATGTCGTTCACGGTCTTGCCCTCGGGGAGCTTGCCGGACAGGCCGCCGGTGAACACGCCTGGGGCCGCCATCGTCACGCCGACGGGCGTCGCGTTGGCCAGTTCGCCGGTGACGGCGATAATGCTGCCGTCCAACAGGTAGACGTTGTTGGCCGTGCCGCCGGTATAGACGCCGCCCGACAGGGCGCCGCCCTTTGTATTGCCGGAGACGACGGGCGCGCCGGACAGGTTGAACGTGATGCCGTCGCCGATGTATACGCCGCCGCCCTGATTCTTTGTGTTGTTGCCGCTGATCCCGCCGCCGGACAGGTTGAACGTGCCGGTTGCGTCAACATACACGCCGCCGCCATTATCATTCGAGCCGTTGCCGGTGACGCTGCCGCCGTTCAGGGTGAACGTGCTGTTCTGGCCAACATACACGCCGCCGCCGCTGCCGGTGTTGCTGCCGCCGGTGATCGCGCCGGTCCCGATGCTGTCCGTGACGGTCAGGGCGCTCCCCTGCCCCACGCCAATGACATAGCCGTTCTCCGTGGGGCTCGTCAGGGCGCGGTCGATCTTGTGGCCGTTCAGGTCGATGGTGACGGTCTTCCCCGCGGGCACGGTCAGCGCCGCCGCGTCGAAGGCCGTGGCGGTGATGTCGCCGGAGCCCGCCAGTTCGCCATCGTCGAACTTGATGTTCCCGCCCGCGTTCAACAGGGTTTGCAGGTGCGCCCACTCGGTTACGAGCGTCGCCTCGCCGCCGGTCGTCTCCTCGACGAAGTAATCGCCGTCGTCGCTGGCAAATTTCGCGGTCGCGCCGTTGCCGGACAGGCCGGTGGTGAACACGCCGGGGGTCGCCATCGTCACGCCGACGGAATCGGTGTAGGTCAGCTTGCCGGTGACGTCGATGACCGTGCCGGAATCCAGGCAAACGTTGCTGGCCGTCGTGCCGTCCGTCAGCGTGTTGCCGCTGATTTCGGGATTGCCGGAGAGCCTGAACACGCCGCTTCTCTGCGGCTCCGGTTCTCCTTCCCCAGTGTAGCCGTATTCCACAAACACGCCGCCGCCGCGCTCCGCCTTGTTGCCGGTGATGCTGCCGCCGGACAGCTCGAACTCGCCGCCCTTTATGTCCTGACTATAGTCGCCAAACACGTACACGCCGCCGCCATAGCCTTCGCCGGCGCTATCCTCCGCGGTGTTGCCGGTGATGCTGCCGCCGGTCATTTTGAAGATAGCGCGATTATTAACAGACACGCCGCCGCCGTTCTTTGTGGTATTGCCGGTGATGCTGCCGCCCGCCAGGGTGAAGCTGCCGCCGTTGCCGACGACCACGCCGCCACCGTAGCCACTTTGGTTCCTGCCGCCGGTGATCCTGCCTGCGCCATAGGGATTATCCGCGTTTGCGCTGCTGTCCTTCACGGTCAGCGTGCCGAGCACTGAGATGACGTAGCCTGAATATTGGGCTTCGGTCAGATTGCGGTCGATCGTGTGCCCGTTCAGGTCGAGCTCGACGTTTCGGCCCTTCGGCACCTCCAATGAACTGTCGCCTGTGTCAGCCGTATAGTCCTTGTCCAGCACGATACGGGTCACGCCGTCGCTTTCCGGCAGCTGATACCGGAGCCGGCTGTGCAGCGCCCCCCACGGGGTGAGCAGCTGGGCTTCGAGCGTCTCCCCCTCGGTATCCAGCTCACCCTTTTTCTTCGTATTCAGGCCCACGTCATAGGCCTCCGCGTCGGAGTGGAAGTATGCCGAGGGGAGCGTCCCCTTGTTGGCGCTGTCAGCTCCGAGGTAGTCGTAGCCCGCGGTGAATACGCTGTAGCCACGCATGGAGAGAGCGGATTCGCTTTCCCATATCGTCACGCCGATATTCGCGCCGGAAGTCAGCGCGCCGGTGATGTTGATATAATTGCCAAGGTACAGCTGCACGTTGCTGGCCGCGCCGCCCGACAGCGCGTTGCCGCTGACCACGGGCCTGCCGGACACGTTGAACGTGCCCATCTTTTCCGTTTCATGGTTGCTGGCCACGTTCACGCCGCCGCCCGCGGTCGAAGCCGTGTTGCCGGTGACCGCGCCGCCGGACAGGGTGAACGCGCCGTTCTCGGCCACGTACACGCCGCCGCCGAAGTTTGCCGTGTTGCCGCAGATCGTGCCGCTGGACAGGGTGAACGCGCCGCCGCCCGCCACGCTCACGCCGCCGCCGTTGTCGCCGTTGCCGCCGGTGATGTAGCCGCCGGTGATTGTCTTTACGTTATCGCCGGTGGCGGAATCGTCCACAGTGGCGAGGCCGTTTGTCAGGGTATACTTATGCTCCGCCGTGCCGCAGTCGTACAGGTTCAGCACCGCGCCGGAGCCGACGGCAATCACGCTGCCGCTTGCACCTGTATAGCTTATGCCATGTCCGTTCAGGCACAGGTTCACCGTGCCCGCGGGAACTTCCCACGTGCCGCCCAGCCGCACGTCCTTCGTCAGCGCGTAGCTGCCGGGCGCGTCGGGCAGGCTGGTTTCGCCGTCCCACGGTATGAATTGTTCGCCCGCCGCGTGGGTGTGCGGTTCCGCCAGCACGGCCTCGCCGGAGGCGGTGGGACCCACGACGCGGGCCGCGTCTTCGCTGTGGAACAGGTCGCGCTCGGTCTTGCCCTTGGGGAGCCTGCCGGACAGGCCGGAGGTGAACACGCCGGGGGTCGCCATCGACACGCCGACGGAGCCGGTGTAGGTCAGGTCGCTGTCCACGGTGATCACCGTGCCGGGGCGCAGGTAGACGTTGCTGACCGTCTTGCCGTCCATCAGCGTGTTGCCGCTGATTTCGGGCGCGCCGGAGAGCTTGAATACGCTGTTGAGGGACGGACATATATCGTCGAAATTGGTTGAGCTGTTATCGCCTGTGTAGTAACCGTTCTGCACAAACACGCCGCCGCCACGATGCGCACTGTTGCCGGTGATGCTGCCGCCGGACAGTATGAACGTGCCATAGGGCTGGGGCTTGTCAGTTTCATCTTTCCGATAGCCGCCGAATATGCACACGCCGCCGCCACCGTCATAGCTGTTTTCGCTGCTCGCGCTGTTGCCGGTGATGCTGCCGCCGGTCATGGTAAAGGTGCTACCAGGGCCCACCTCTACGCCGCCGCCGTACTTCGCCTTGTTGCCGGTGATGTGGCCGCCCGTAAGGGTGAGGCTGGAAGTTGAACCATGCACATTCACGCCGCCGCCGTATCCGGTGGTATTGCCGCCGGTGATGGTTCCTGTCTGCTTTGCGTTGCTGTCCTTCACGGTCATCGCGCCTTCGACATCGATGACGTAGCCAGAATCTTTGGCTTCGGTCAGATTGCGGTCGATCGTGTGCCCGTTCAGGTCGAGCTCGACATTTTGGCCCGCCGGCACCGACAAATTACCATTGGCGCCCGGGCCTTCAGTGGGCGTATAGTCCTTGTCCAGCACGATACGGGTCACGCCGTCGCTTTCCGGTAGCTGATACTGGAGCCGGTCGTTCAGCGCCGACCACGGGGTGACCAGCTGGGCCTCGAGCGTCTCCCCCACGCCCGAATCCTTTTTCTTCGTATTCAAGCCCACGTCATAGACCCCCGCGTCGGAGTGGAAGTATGTCGAGGGGAACGTCTCCCCGTTGGCGCTGTCAGCTCCGAGGTAGTCGTAGCCCGCGGTGAATATGCTGTTGGTCGGCATGGAGGAATCGGATTCGCTATTCCATATCGTCACGCCGATATTCGCGCCGGAAGTCAGCGCGCCGGTGACGTGGATAAAATTGTAACAGTACAGCTGCACGTTGCTGGCCGCGCCGTCCGTCAGCGCGTTGCCGCTGACCACGGGCTTGCCGGTCACGTTGAACGTGCCGCCGTCCGCCACGTTCACGCCGCCGCCCGCGGTAGAAGCCGTGTTGCCGGTGACCGCGCCGCCTGACAGGGTGAAGCTGCCGTTGCCGCCGACGAACACGCCGCCGCCGTTGGAGCCGGTGTTGCCGCAGATCGTGCCGCCGAACAGGGTGAACGCACCCCCGGACACCTGCACGCCGCCGCTGCAGGCTTTGTTATCAACGTTGATGCCCGAGGCATTGCCGCCGGTGATGACGCCACCGGTCACGGTTTCGGTTTTTCCCGTGACGGGGTTTTTGTAGGTGTGCTCCGTGGGGCTGTCGCTGTCATCGCTGTCAATAACGGTCAGAACGCCGTTTCCGCCGACATGGATGACATAGCCTGCTTCCGTGGCCTCGGTCAGCCCGCGGTTCAGCACGCAGCCGGCCAGGTCGAGGGTGAGCTTTTTGTCGATATCCAGGGCGCTGCCTTCCGCCGGGCAGGTGATCCGCCCGTCGTTGCCGGCGTAGTCGCTCAGCCTGACGCTCGCGTATTCGCCGGTATCGAAGTCGATGGCCTTTTGCAGCGCCTCCCACTCGGTGATCAACGTCGGTACGACGGTCACGTCGCCCCCGGGCATGCCGAAGCTCCAGCCATCGATGGGCACGGGTTCGCCCTCGCCCACGGTATAGAACATGTCGCCCGGCAGGTAGCCCTCCTCCGGGGTGACGGTAACGGTGATCGCCTCGCCCGGGATGGCCCTCGCCTTGTCCGCGGTCGCCTCGCCGTTGTCGACCGGCGCGACGGACACGGTGTGGCTACGGCCGATCGCGGCCTCGCCGTCCACCAGGCCCACGGCATAGGCCGTGTCGTCGCTGATGAAGAATTTCTTGGGATCGTCGGTATTCGCATAGGCGCCGTCCCCCGCGCCGCCTTCGCTGTAGCCGGTGGTGAACGCGCCGGGCGTTTGCATCGTCACGCCGATGTGGGCCGTATTGGCCAGCGCGCCGGCGACGGCGATGGTTTTGTTTGTGGGCAGATAGACATTGTCGTCCGCGGCGCTTTCGCCCGTGCCCCGCTTGTTGCCGCTGACGGTCGGGCTGCCGGACAGGTTGAAGCTGCCGCTGCCCTCGAAGTACACGCCGCCGCCAAATTCGTTCGCGGTGTTTCCGCTGACCGTGCCGCCGGACAGGGTGAAGCTGCCGCCACCGACGATCACGCCGCCGCCACGATCCGCGGTGTTCCCGCTGACCGTGCCGCCGGACATGGTGAAGCTGCTGCTGAAGACGCACACGCCGCCGCCATATGTCGCGGTGTTCCCGCTGACCGTGCCGCCGGACATGGTGAAGCTGCCGCCGCCACCGACGTACACGCCGCCGCCATTGTTCCCGCTGACCGTGCCGCCGGACAGGGTGAAGCTGCCGCTGCCGACGTTCACGCCGCCGCCGGATAATGTCGCGGTGTTCCCGCTGACCGTGCCGCCAGACAGGGTGAAGCTGCCGCCGTTGACGTACACGCCGCCGCCATGTTTCGCGGTGTTCCCGCTGACCGTGCCGCCGGACAGGGTGAAGCTGCCGTTGCCGCCGACGGCCACGCCGCCGCCGAAGACTGTCGCGGTGTTCCCGCTGACCGTGCCGCCGGACAGGGTGAAGCTGCCGCCGCTGCCGACGAACACGCCGCCGCCGTTGGCGGTGTTGTTGCCGCCGGTGATGACGCCGCCGGTGACGGTGACGGTCCTGGTGGAATCCGTCGAGTCTTTGTAGGTGATGGCCGGGTCATGGGTCGCGGTGCTGTTGTTGTCAATAACGGTCAGGTCTCCACTCCCGCCGACAAGGATGACATAGCCGTTTTCTGCGGCCGCTTCCAGCCCCCGGTCCAGCACGCAGCCGGCCAGGTCGAGGGTGAGCTTTTTGTCGATTGCCAGGCCGCTGCCGCCCTCCGGGCATACGATGCGCCCGTCCGCGCCGGCGTAGTCGCTCAGCTTGACGGTCGGGTTGTCGCCGGTGGCGGCATCGATGGCGTTTTGCAGCGCCTGCCACTCGGTGATGAACAACGGGGTGACGGTCACGTTCCCCGCGGGCATGGTGAAGGCATAGGTGTTGTCGTCGGAAACCTCGTCCTTTTTCTCCGTGCCGTTCACCTTCAGCGATGCCAGTTCATAGCTCGCGTCGGGCTTGACGGTCAGGGTGACGGTGTCGTCCTTCGCGGCATAGTATACGCCGGACTCGGTCGTCACGCCGCCGTGTTCGCTGGGCTCGACGATGATGTTCGCCGGGGTGAGGGTGACGTTCGCGAGGTCATCTGCGTTGCCGGTGATGTCGCCGGAATAATACACCTTGCCCGCCGCGTCGTACAGGTACTTGCCGGTCTGGACGGAGACGGTCTTGTTTTTCCCGGTATTCACATTATAGCGGTTGGCTTTGATGCTGTCGCCGGCATTCGTCCAGCCGAGGGTGATGTTGCCGTCGGCAGAGTAGAAGCCCTGACCGTTTTCGCAGGTCGCGGTCACGTTGCCGCCGGTGACGCTGACATCACCGTTGCTGCCAATGGCATAGGCTTGACCTGTGCCGATGGCGTTCACCGTACCGCCGCTGATAGTAAGGCTATCCTTGCCGCTGATGCCATATCCGTTTTGCCCCGTTGCGGTGGCGTTCACCGTGCCGCCCGAGATCGTGACGGTCGCCTGTCCTCCACCTACCGGAAAGGCGACAATGCCATTGCCGCCCCGGGCCGTGACGCTGCCCCGGGCGATGGTAACGGACGATGTGCCGTACAGGCCGTAGTATCCTGTTTCCGCACTCTTGGCTTCAATATCGCCGCCGTATATGGCAACGTCATCTGCCTGTATGCCGATATAGCTGCCTGTGGCGGTGAGCCTGCCGGTTTGCCCGGACTGGCCGTAGACGGTCAAATCCTTGATGGTACTTGTCGCGGAATCCCAAACCATCAGGCCGCCGATAACCGTCTCGTCGTTCGCGCTGCCCACGGTCAGATTGCACCCGTCCGCGAGGATCAGGTGCGTGTCGCCGGTGAATGTGATGCCCGCGGGATAGCTCACGCTCCCCTCCGGCACATAATACCAGCCGCCAGGCAGGGTGGAATGGTCGCCCTCCAGGATATAGGCGTCCTGCGTCGCCGGACTGCCGTCCGCGTCGATGTAGGGCACATTCTCCGCCTTTTTCAGGAACAACGCCGACACGGTCACGTCGCTTGCGGGCATGGTGAAGGCGTCGTTCGTCACGGTCACCGGGTTGTTCTCCGCGTCCCTCACGTCCCAGCTTCCGAGCGCATAGCCCGCCGCTGGGGTGGCGGCGAGGGTGACGGTGTCGCTGTAGTGCGCGGTCGTGACGTTTTCCGTCTGACCCACCTGCATGGTCACTGTGCCGTTCGTGATGCCGCTGGTGTCTATGGCATAGTCGATCTCGCGGAACGTCGCCGAGACGGTCACGTCGCCCGCGGGCATGGTGAACTGGTTGTTCTCCACAGTCACGTCGGTTTCGCCCTGCTTCACGGTCAGGGTGTCCAGCGCGTAGCCCGCCGCCGGGGTGGCGGTCAGGGTGACGGTCTCGCCCTCGGTAAAGGCGTTCTTGTCCGCTGTTACGGTGCCGTTATCAATATCTGTGTCAATGACAATGGTATACTGCTTCGGAATGATAGTATATGTTACCGACGCCGTGGCAGCGCCGTCACCCTCGCCCAGCGTGATGGACGCGGTGTAGGTACCCGCATTCACAGGGGCCGCCGCCAAGATGGTCTCGTCCTGCTTATACACGATGTCCGGCATGGTCACGCCAGGAATCTCGCCGATGACGGTCACCGCCTTCGCCGTGCCGTCGTAGATCAGCTCTGTCGGAGCGTTGATGGTCAGCGTGGCCTTGTGATCGACCAGAATACAGCCTGGTGCATTACAGGTCGCCGTGAGCGTCGCCCCTTCTGCGGAGTAGGTAAAGCTGTGAACATGATTGGAATACGGAACGAGAGTCTTTTCCGCTGTGATGGAGGAGCCGTTGACCTTTTCGCCGGTGTCGCTGTACATAAACTCCTTGTCAAGCGTTACGGCAGCGGGATAGCTGCTCGCGGTGATGCTCACAGTGTCGGTATAAGTATACGTTACCGTGCCGTCCGTGGTCGTTTTGTTTGTCCCGCTGATCTGAACGATGCTGTCATACCATGCAACGCCCACATCCTGCGTCGGATCGGTTACAATTGGAACGTAATAGTTGCCTTGACCTTCCCAAAGAGTGTCTTCTCCACCGTGACCGATGCCCGCGGCGTTGGAACCGTTGGCAACGATCGTGCCGCCGCTGATCGTGATGGTTCCGCCGTTGGAGCGGCGTCCGCCGCCGATACCCGCTGCGCGGTGTGTGGCGGTAGCCGTGACCGTGCCGCCGGAAATCGTGATCGTTCCGCTGTCTGTTGTGGCGCTGGTGCTGGTATTTGCGCCGGAGCCGATTCCTGCGCCGCCTCCGATGGCTCTCGCGGTCACGGTGCCGCCGGAAATGCTTACGTTACCGCCGCTGGTGTTTGCGCCGCCGCCGATAGCCGCGCCGCCGTAAGCCGAGAGATTGCCGTTTCCATCCTGCGTGCCGATTCCGCCCGCCCAGGCATTAACGGTTCCGCCCTGAATAGTCACGGAGAATTCGGAAGCGCCGTTGCCGCCGCCAATGCCAGCGCCAAGTACGCTCCCGGCATTAACATTTGCGCCGGACTGGATCGTCACCGAACAGGATGTGCTGCTGTTCTGACCGCTGCCGATGCCCGCGCCGTTATAGCTGCCCGCGTTTGAGATTATCGCGCCGGTTCCGATGATGACTGTCGTTGTTCCAGCTGTTTCCCCGCCGCCGCTGCCGATGCCCGCGCCCGCGCTGGCTGTCGCTTTTGCGATGGTGGCGTTTTCAATGGTAATTTTGCCACCCGCCGCGTTGATGCCGCCGCCGATGGCCGCGCCGCCGGTTTCGCCGGAATTAGTCGCCGTAATGGTTCCGCCGGTAATGTTGATAGTTTCGCCTGCACCGTTTGAGCCGCCGCCGATGGCCGCGCTGCCGCTGGCTGTTGCAGTTACTGTGCCGCCGGAAATGTTGATCGTACCGCTTTTTCCGTTGGAGCCGCCGCCGATGGCCGCGCCGCCGTTGCCTGTCGCAGTCACTGTTCCGCCGCTGATGGTGATCGTGCCGCCGTCTGCGTTTGCGCCGCCGCCGATGGCCGCACCGCCGCCGACAGTGGCTCCGGCAGTGACAAAGCCGCCCTTAATGGTAATGTTACCGCCGGGCGAATACGAAGCGCCGCCGATGGCCGCCGCTCCAACACCACCTGTGACATTGATTACGCCGCCCACAATGGTAATGTTGCCGGGCGTAACAGCCGTATTTGCTTGATACGGGCCGCCGATGCCCGGGTAAGAAACATCCGGCGCACCGGTTTCGAGCTTGCCCGCAGTCGATTCGCTATTCGACTGCGCATAGATGGTCAGGCTCGCAGAGGTCGGCACAGAGATACCCTTTTGGGCCGTCAGCGTTGTGCCGTTCTTGAGGATCAGTTTTACGTCGCCGGTAAGGGAAATGCGATCATCTATGGTCAGATCGTTATAAACGAGATACCAGCCTGCGCCCAGCGCCGTGTCACTCTGATCCAGACATTGGAATATCGTGCAGGTTTGGGATGTACCAGTATCATCGAGATAGGTCGTGCTTGCCTCAACAATCTGATAATAGATCGTCTTCGTGCCCGTGTAGTTTCCTTTGCCTGTGATCGTGACTGCTTTCTCACCGATACTGGTGTGGTCGCTTGTGTAGGAAAGCGTATAATCCGTTTCCTTTGTGAGCGCCGTCCCAGCGTAGGTCACGACCGGCTCCGGCTCGATGGCGGAGCCGGTGTAGGGATACCATGCCCGCACACCGGACACATCCGCCTGCTCGACATTTTCCTGCGCAGCCGGAATAAACGGAATCAGCGTCGCGCTGTTTCGCAGGGATGCTGCCTCCGCCAGCGTATGGGTGTCCTGATACTGAAAACTCTTGCCGTCAACAAAGGTTACGCCATTATTTTGTGTGGCAATATTATTGCCTTGTTTTCCCCAGGCAGGCGCTGTGATGCTGTCGCTTTCATTCGTCCATCCGAGGGTAACGCTGCAATCCGCACCGCCGATTCCATAGTAGGTATCAGATGCTTGAACGCTGCTATCCAACTGTGCCATAACAACGCCGCCCGTAATTGTTACCGAACCGGTTTGCCGATAATTCACCTCGTAATTTCCTATGCAAGTGCAGTTCTTAGGAGCTGTCGCAGTTACATGACCGCCGTCAATGGCTACAAATCCCTGAGAATGAGCCCCGCCACCGATGGCTGCACTGCCATCGGTGTTATACATTGGGCTTTTTGTATCCGCTGTCACGGTTCCTCCGTGAATGTACACCGTAGCTTGTCTGGTTGTAGATGTATCGTTCCAATACTTTCCGCTACCGATACCTGCGGCGCCCACGCCGCCATGGGCTTCAATGGAGCCGCCGTTGATCGTAACAGTTGCAGAAGCGGCATAACCGCCACCAATGCCCGCAGCCGATTGGCCTCCGGTTGCGACAATGTGCCCACCGTTGATCGTTACGGTGCCGCTTCCGTTGTTCCCTCCGCCGATGGCCGCGCCAGGTGTCGCGTTGTTGTATTGGGATGTGGCGGTGATAAAACCGCCGTTGATCGTTACGGTGCCGCTTTCGTCCTTGCCACCGCCGATACCCGCAGCATTTGTGCCGCCTGTCGCTATGATCTTACCGCCATTGACGGTAATCTGTCCGCTGCTGTTTTGGCTGCCTCCGCCGCCAATGGCCGCAAGATAGTTATTTTGTATGCCCAACTGCGCGTCAATCGCGCCCATCGTGCTTTCATTGACAGACTGACCGTAGATCGTCAGGCTGTTGCCGTTGGTCACGCCGATGCCCTTGGAGGCTGTCAGCGTGCAGCCGTCCGACAGAATCAGATGCACATCGCCGCTGGCGGTGATGCGGTCGGCAATCGTCACGCTTCTGTTGACCACATACCATTTCGTCTGTCCTGCCTCGCCCCACGCGGTTTGATCGGTGATGACGGTATAGTCCGTGCAGGAGCCCTGTGTCGTCGTCCCGGCGACGGCCGCGGTTTCATTCTCATAATAGACATAGCTGACGGGTGTCAGATCATCCGTCACAGTGATTTCATACACCACGCCGTTGATCGTGACCTTCATCCACTCGTCGGTGGAGAACGCCTGATGCGCCGTCACGATCCATTCGCCAGTTTCGTTAGAGGCGGAGAACAGACTGGCGTTGCTGATCTCCACCGCCGTGACTTCGCCGGTCAGACCGAGCGTGGTCAGGATTTCGGACATGGCCACGGAGGAATCGCCAGGGAGGACGTATTCCAGCGTGTTGTAGGTAAATTCCACGGTGTAGAGGGAGAAGCCCTCGGTCTCCACAGAGACGGAAGGTCCGCTCCCAGCGGTGACTTCATCCTCCTGGGTCACGTCCAGCTTTTGAGCCGCGCCACCCTCGTCGATGTGGTAGACGCTGGTCTCCAGGTTCTCGTCGGCGACCTCCGCCAGGGCAAAGGACACGCTGACGGTCTGTCCCTCGGCGGGCTGGAGCTCCTCACGGGTTTCGGGGTCGATCACCTTGATGTCGAAGGTGTAGGAGACGGCCACGTTCTGGTTTTCGTCGCGCACCTCCTCCACGGCGGCGTCCGCCTGCCGCTGTTTGTACACCGGCACGCGCTTCACGGAGAGCGCTGCGCCCTCAGGGAACACGCCCGGCTCGGCCCTGACGGTGACGATCACGCCGTTCACGGTCTGGGACTGGTCAAAGGCCACGGGCTCCGAAACAGCCTCCAGCGCAAAGGACAGCAGCAGCGGCTGCGCGTCCCCCGTTACGGTGAAGGGCACGTTTTCAAGGGAAACATAGCCCTCCGCCTCGGCGGTATAGATGTATTCGCCGGGGAGCAGCGCAAAGGAGCCGTCCGCCTGCGCGGGGATAGCTTCGGGGGCCGGGACCTCCTCCGTGGCGGCGGGCCAGACCGTCACCACAGCCGTATCGGGCATGGCGTTGAATATCACGCTGATGGGCTGGAGGGCTTCGCCCTCCGCTTCTGCGGGGTATTCTATGGGGATTTCTTCTTCTGTGACTTCGTCGGCGGGTTGCTGGGCGTCTTCCTCGCCGGTGGATTCACCTTCGTCTGTAGGTTCACCCTCGGCAGCTTCTTCTTCGGTGGCTTCGCCGGTGGGCTGCTCTGGCTCGGCGGGCTGTTCTTGATCTTCTTCGGCAACTATTCCTTCAGGGGAAACGACCTCTTCCGTCACGGCGCTTTGCGCCGCGCCACCTTCCCCTGAATCGCTCCCTTCGGTCGCTGGGGAAGGCTTTTGGGTGTCCGTGGGCTGCTCGGCCTCGGCGGGCTGCTCTTCCTCAGCAGGCTGTTCTACCTCTTCGGCAGGCTGCTCAGCCTCAATGGGCTGCTCTTCTTCGACGGGCTGCTCTTCTTCGACGGGCTGCTCTGCTTCGGCAAGCTGTTCGGCCTCGGCGGGCTGCTCGACTTCACCTGATCCTTCTGCAGGCACCTCCGCCTCCACAAACTGGGCGAACACATTCACTTCGGGGCAAAGTGGGTCCGGATGGGCGATGACCGGGTCGGTCACGCCGTCGCCGTCCGCATCCACGAACAACCGGGTGCCATCCTCCAGCGCCCAGCCGGCAAATACCTGTCCTTCCGGGGCAGCGGGATCCTCGGGACGGAGAATCAAGTCCCCGTCGCGGGCCTCCTGGGTGGCGAACAGCGTATCTTCCACGATGAAACACCATGTAACGACGCTGTCCGGCGCGGGGTCCCCGGCATTTCCCTGGATCAATCCATCCACGGGCAGATCGATGTCGAGGTCGGGCAATTCCAGAGGCGCATCCTCCAATTCCATGACCTCCGGTTCAAGGTCAAGATTTGTAACCTCCGCATCTTCCGCAGGCGCTTCTTCAATCACGATGACCTCATCAGAGGGTTCTTCCGCAAACGTGAACGTCGGCACGGCCAGCAACAGCGCGATGAACAATGCGAGTGCTCGTTTGATGTTATGCTTCATGTTCTGTTCCTCCCGAATTTCATTCACTGTATAGCGGTTGAGCGATCTTCACACTGGACATCCCGAAGATCATCCGCCCGCGTCTTCCGGTTCAAGGATTCTGTAGGACGGCGAAAAGGTATTGCTTCCGTTCATCCTGAAATAGCTCTTGAATATCCGGTCCATCGCGACCTCCACGCCGGCACGGTCTGTGCCGAGCAGGATCACCAGGAACTGATGCCGGTTGTATTGCGTCACAATGTCCACGTCGCGGATGCTGATCCGGATGGCCCGGTCCATAAAGAACATGGCGTTTTCCAGATTGACCGGAAGGGCGTTTCCACCGGCATTCTCCTCCAGGGTGATCAGGACCAGCTTGAAGGGGTGATTGAACCGCTTCCCCAGGTTGGCGACATAATCATACAACCGGGCGAACTGGCTGTATTCCACGTCCAGCGCACCATCGTAGCTGCCTGCGCTCTGGATATCTTTGGCCAGCAGCTCCGGCGAGGCGTTTTCCAGGATGAACGTCTGAACCGCCCGGTGAAGCGTTGCCTCGATGACTTCATCGACATTGTTCGATTCCAGGCCGCTTTTCATACTCTCTGCCAGGCGGCCATCGTTCCAGAGTTTGATGAGTACATCCACGTATTCGGGGTCAAACTGCTTTCCGCGTCCCTCCTCCAGCTGGCGGAGGATATAATTATGGTCGCAGGCCCTCCGGTACACCCGGCTGGAATTCATGGCGTCGAAGGCGTCCGCGATGCCTACGATTCGGGCCTCCTCCGTCATCTGGCTGCCTTGCAGCCCACGGGGATAACCCCTGCCGTCGTATCGCTCGTGATGGCTCAGGGCGACATCCTCCGCGATATCGATGACCGTGCGTCCCCGGAGGATCTCCCCGCCCATCGTCGTGTGGGATTTGATGATGCCAAACTCCACGTCCGTAAGCCGCGTCGGCTTGTTCAGTATCGAGTCAGGCACGCCTATTTTTCCAATGTCGTGCAGCAGCGCGGCATAGCGGAGGTTCTCGATCCGTGCCCTGCTCCAGCCCAGGGCCTCGGCGATCATCACCGCATACTGGCTGACGCGCGTGGAATGGCCCCTGGTATAGGGGTCCTTTGCGTCGATGGCCGTCGCGAGCGCGGTGATGACCTGCAGGTTCATCTCCTCCACCTTTTTGCTGGAGATCTGCTCGTTTTTGTATCCGATGTAGTAGAAGAATGTGATCAGGCAGAATATGATGAGGGACACCATGATGTTGATCGCCAGCTGGGAATGGGTCTCCTCAAGCAAATCCGCGTCGCTGATCACGATCACCGAATTCCATTGCGCCATCACAGGCGCGATGAACAACGTACAGGCTTCGCCGTTGATATTCGCGGCGATCATGTTGCCCCTTGTGCCCTGAATGTCGGTGAAAAGCGCCGGGCCATAGACTTCCGCAGCGTTCTTTCCGTTGAGGGTCGGGTCCTGATGGGCGATGATGAAGCCATCCGTGTTGATCACCATGCCGTAGCCCTTCCCGGCAATCTGCACCGATTCCGTGATTTCCTGGATGTGATTGACGATGACATCCAAGGCGACCACGTTCTTATGCGCTTCACCGGCCTGGGCGGAGCGGGAAATGCTCTGGGCAATGGTGATGACGACGGAGCCCGTCTGCGCGTCCACATAGGGCGAGACGATGACGACCTCGCCATCGGCGTCCGAGGCCACCCTGTACCATTCCCTTTGCGTCGGCTCATAGTCCTCGGGTGGAACCCAGCCGAGCCCGTCCAGGTATTCCCCGTCGATATAGGCGTAGAGGCCCGTGAAGTTCTCATCAAACTTCTCCGCCTGCCGCTTCGTCTGGTCCTGGATGAACTGTTCCAGCTCCTGGGTAGATTTACCGGCGGTCTTGATCAGGTCAACGCTGTCGGCAGTGACCCGCAGCGTCGTCGAAGCCACGGTCAGGTAGTTTTCGAGCTCCGCTGCCATCGTCTTGATGGCTTCATTGCCGTCCTCGTGTACGCTGACGACGGAGGCCCTGTACAGCAGCACGCTGTTATAGACCACAGTGAAGGCCATCAGCGCGAGCGTGACGGCAATCGTAAAGACGAAGTTCAGGCGGTCGCGCTTTCCGGCATTCATCCTGCCGATGACCTTGATGACCTGGCGATAGCGGGAAGTCAGCACGTAGACCAGCACCAGGACCAGGAGGATCAGGACAGCCGATAGGATGAAGAGGCAGATCACGATCTGCCGTTCATGCTGAAATACTCCGCCATCCCTTGAAATGGCGTCTTTGATCCAAACCGCCGCGAAAAAGCCTGCCACACAGATGCCGACGATGACCAGGGAAATAATCGCCTGGATCAGCACCTGAAAGCGCAGCTCCGACGCGCCGCCCGGTGCCTCCTCGGGTCCATCGGCTTCATAATGCTTTTTCGCCCCATAGGCAAAGCCCGTACAGATCAGCGAGCCGAGTACGGAACAGTAGAAATAGGGGTTGAGCAGATCATTTTCCCACTCAAAGCAGGATGAAGTCCACATCCCGTATTCGGTGATCAAATAGATCAGCACAAGCAGGGATAACAGGGGGAAGCGACGCCGACCTTCACGGGCTTTCAGATGGAATACAAGCGTCTGAAGGCAGAAGACCATCGTCAGGGTTGTGATTCCCACCTCCCAAAGGTTGTTCAGGAGGCCGCCATAGCGGTTATACAGAAAAAACTGGGGAACGTTGGTCAGTATGGGCGCCAGCATGACGGGATGGAAAAACCGCCTTGCGCCCTCGCGTCGCATGCAAAGCACAGCCAGGAACAGGCACAGGTAACTGATATTCCATCCCAGGTAGGCCGTAAACCCGGATACATCGGGATCGGCGTGTATGACGAGCACATAGATCGTCCAGTAGTATTCGCCCAGGAATTTCGCCAGGAAAAAACCAATGAGCAGCCGGAAGCCCCGCTTGGGGACTTCGATGTATTTGAACACACAATACAGCAGCCCCACGATGGTACATAGCAGGGATAAGATGTTTCCGAAGCTCTCAAGTGTCATAGCGGCGCTCACGTCCCTTCGACAGTCGCCATGGGGAGAGGGTTGGTGATTCGTCGGTCTGTATATACGGGGGGAAAGCGGCAAAGCCCAGGATATGCTTCCTGTTCCGTTCCTCCCGAATCGCATCTATTGCAAATCTCCCAGCTCATAGGCCTTTTTCATCAGCTCGGAGCGGGACGTTACGTCCATCTTACGGAAGATTTCCGTGACATGGTATTTCACCGCGCGAACGGTGATGTTCAGCAGTTGGGCGATCTTCGCGTTGGGCATTCCGGAGATCATCAGCGAATAGACCTGATACTCCCGGTCGCTGAGCGTCGGTCTCTGGGCAATGGAGCGCATAAAGCCCGGACACGCCGCCGCCTGGGTTCGCGTGAGGGCCAGCACGCCCTGTGCCCATGCTTCCTCCCGCAGCTTCAATTCCGTCAGCATATCCAGCACCGCGATGCCCTCGTCCGCGATGACGCGGACCAGCTTATAGCGCCTTGCGAGGTCGAGTGCCCCGGTCAGCTTCTCCTTCCATGTGGCCTTGCCGGTGCGCCTGTCGATCAGGGCTTCCAGCATGTACAGCTGGGCGCGCATGTAGGGGCGCTGGTAGCGTTCAAAGTAGTCCGACAGTCGGTTGATCAGCAGCCGGGTTTTGACCCAGTTGCCGGTGATGATGTACAGACGCAGCTTCAACATATAGCGATAGCGGTCGAGGATGATAAACTCCTTCGTCTCGTCCGGGGCCTCGGCGGCCAGCCAGGCGAGGGCGTCGGCGGTGCGGCCCTGCATCAGCTCCATCGTCAGCCATGCGCACTTCAGGTTTTGCCGAAGCCGCGGCGAGGTCTTCGCCGGGAGCGCCTCCAGCCGGTTTTTCAGCATGTCCGATCCGGCAGCCACGTCGCCTTGGGCCATGACGATGCGGGCCTGTATGCCCGTCGCCGCGCAGTGCATCTCAATATCGTCGGCGGCGCGGGACATGCCCTGGCTGACCATGCGCCACGCCTCGGCATAGTCGCCGTCGAGGCTGGATTCCAGCAGGCACTCGCCGATGGCGATGTCCGCCATGCCGCTGCCGCCGCGCCCCAGGGCCAGCTCCACCGGCGCTCGGAACAGTCGGTAGAGGGTTCGCCCGTGGGGATTCCACCGGGAAAAGTCCTTGCCGCCGTTCATCAGGCTCACGCTGTTGCCCGCCACGTTGAAGCCGCCGCGCCAGGAATTGGAATCGGTGAACAGGCCCAGCTTCGCGGTGGACACAAGTGTTTTGAGAATGCTGCCCGTTCCCCGATGGGACAGGGCGATGTCCAGGTAGGCCACTGCTTCCTGAGCGTTGCGGCGGTTGGCATCCGTCGCGGGGGTCTTGTCAATGTAGGCCCTGAGCGCGTCATACCAGTGGTCGCTCTCGGCCACGTGGCCGCGCAGGCTCTCGATCATGCACATGCCCTTCATCAGCTCCGGTGAGGACAGTATGGCCTCCCGGGGGAGCATGTCGTAGGCGGGCTTCAAATCCACGTATTCGCCGTTGGACGGGCGCAGTTGGGTGTCGCGGATCAGCAGCTCCTTGATCTTCTCGGCGTCCCCGAGGAGCATGTAGATCCTGACGGCCTCCGTCGCGTCGCCCTGCAATTCATGGTACAGCGCCGCGCGGCGGTACTGGTTGCGAATATAGTCGTCGGTATAGCTGTTCTTCATCTCGTTGAACAGCGCATTGCGAACAAAGGGAACAAAGGCATAGCTCCCGTTCTTTTCATCGAGAAGCATATACGACTTCTGCGCAATTTCGCGCATCAGCTTTGGGGCGTCCGCGCGGCCCGTGACCATGCGCGCCATCTCCTCCGTGAAGGAGAAAAACGGCGACAGGTTGTAAAGCAGGACCCGCTCCGCGTCGGGAAAGGCCGCCACCACATCCTGGATCAACAGGCTCTCCAGCTCCTTTACAACCTCCGTGCGAATCTCACGGATGTCGCGGCTGGGATCGCGCTGGAGCCTTTGCGCAGTGATATGCAGCGGAACCGGCCAGCCCCAGGTGTTTTGTTTGAGCCAGGCCGCGTCCTCCGGCTTAATGGCAGTGCCGTATTCCAGGAAGAGCTGAACGATCTCTTCTTCATCGAATAACACAAAATCCTTGTCGAGCAGCGTGATGACATTGGTAGCGCAGAGCTGATGCAGGTGTGCGGGCAGCTGTGCCCTTCCCGCCATCACGACGCGCTGTCCGGCACCCAGGTTGGCGATCAGTGTGGAAAGCGCCTGGGCGGTGGCATCGTCCAGCCGATGCAGGCTGTCGATCAACAGGGTGCAGTCCGGCGTCCGCTGCGCCTGGCTTTGGAACCGATTCCAGTCGTCCCGCCCCATATCAAAGCGAAGCACCGTTCCCTCCAGTGCCTTCGCCAGTTGATCAAGCAGAACCGTCTTGCCCGCATAGAAGAAAGCCGAGAGATACACGGCCTGCTTCTGCTGAAGCAGCGCCTTCAGTTCACGAACGCGCTCCGTTCTGCCAATGATGTAATTATTGGCCATGTTCTCTCCCTCCCAACGCTGTCCTGAGACAGTTTTCGCTAAAGTAATATGGTCTTCGACAAATCATTCATTCCCCTATATTTCCATTAAAAGCATAGCATAGTATCTCCAGTTTGGGAACTGTACCAAAGGGAAGATTTTCATTGGAATGCAGACATGATGCATGTCAATTTTGATATGAACAGGCCTATAGTAATCAGCTTTTCACGATGGAATGTCCTATTACAAATAAACAAACGCAGGAGGTAACACTATGAATCACAACGGACTGCTCCAGTGGATCTAAATGCAGAAGGCAAACCGTACCAGTTTAGTACGGTTTGCGATGACATTGCATTCCTTATGATTGAGCAGTATGAGAAGCTGGGAAAAAATAAGCCCCATGAAGTAAAACTAGCCAGATGTGACGACTCACGCAACCGTCAGGTGGATGAAAACTCCATCAAGTCCTCCATCCGGCAGTGGAGAGACCTGCTCAATCGGAGCAGTGTTTCTCCGGCAGTTTTGTTGATATCTCTCTGCTTCTGCTCGAAAAGCTGGATCTGACGTAGAGCAACGCCTGAATCAGCAGCCAACTGCGATTGCGACAGTCCGCAGTTTTCACGCCTTGTCCTGAGTCTGGTGAACGGATAGTATTCTTTTAGTAATCCATCCATCTTCTCAACGATGTGCGAAATGTCCATCTCATGGTAGACCGAATACATCTCGATAAGCCGATTCAGCGGGACAGCCTTAAGAATGTCCATGAAGGACATGCCCGAAAACCACTGGTAATAGGCAAGCGCCCAGCCCGCCCAGTATTCGGGGGATTTATCCAAATACATGGCATCTGCGGTATCAGCGAAGGGAATTCTCGCTTCCTCCAGAACCAGCCGCGCAAGCTCACATCCGTTTATGCCTGCAACATAGCGCGGATTGCCGATCGCGAACTGCTTGGAAGCATTTGAAACGCAGAACGCATTGCCAAAGACCTCCGGCGAAATCTCAAGGGTCATCACTGCGAAATCAACCGCATGACCAAGGACATTTTGGGCGCTCTGCACATAGCTTTCATCGTAAGCGCGGATCTCCATTGCGCATTCCCTCCCGCATAATGTCGATCATAAACAGTTCGTTGATCCCATCCGGAGCACGCTTCGCACGGCGATATTCCCGACGGGCATCCCGGTCTCTGACGGATTTCTTTTCAAAGTACGTTTGAGCATCTGCCGGGATCGCTTCCAAGAACTGGATATGCGCGAATGATTGTTTGCTTTTCAGTACAATTTGCTCGCCGAGCTTTCCCAAACGCATCGCTTCGGATAATTTGGAGAGGGAAATCGTTCCCGCCACAAAATCCTGAGCAAAGGTGAAGTACGAATCATCCGCCCGATAACCGATGATCACATCGTATTCAGATGGGTCGACGAAGAAATGTCGCTGCAAATAGTCCTTGGCCTCCTCCGCAATGCTTCCATTTTGCCAGTAGGTCCTGTATCTGGTGAGGATTGCCAGCCAATTCAGGATATTGTACTCCGGAGCGTTGAGATTAAGGATTTTTAGATGCTCCGGTTCAAATTCATAACTATTGGTAAAACCGTCCCGGTTGTCCGCGCATGCCCATTCCTTTGCGAGCTCCAGGCTCTCGGTTGTATAAAAACCATAGCCATAGTCATTTGTCTTCTTGCTCCCGTTATACTCTGGCACTTCAATGACATGGCTTGATCCGTGATAAACAATCATTGTGATCTCCTCCAGCCCTGATTATATCGCTAAAGCGATATATTGTCAAGTGCAATAGAAGATTGATGAAAAGTAAACCCTTGAACCACATCCATTGCAGTTCAAGGGTTTTACCTTATTTTCCTATCATGTCGATTATTTCATCAATACTCTTGCCACTGGCAGCAATAGCATCCAGGAGCTTCGCTCTATCTTCCCCTGCCTTCTTCTCAGCAGCCAGCTTTTCAGCTGCGGCCTTCGCTTTGGTCAATTCCTTTAACTCCGCTTTCTTGGCTTTCAATTCCTCGGTCAGCGTGGAAATCGCAGCCTCCGTAGTGGCAATTTTCTCATCAATACTTTCGACAGTTTCAACTATAACGGCTGTCTTCTTGTTCTTTGAACCCTTGGGCCTCGGCATCCTGGTCAACCCCTTTGTTTTTTTCTGTGAATCCATTATATTATCATTTTCGAAAAGTGTCAATAGCGACCTATGGGTATAATCAGCATAATTGTCAACTACCAATGGCAGCGTTTGGGTGATGTCCGCAAGGCTGAATTAGCCAAGGCCGCAAATCCAGCATAAATCCATACTTCTCCCTTCTTTTGCTTCATTCTCTTCATTTGTTCCCAACCTCTTGCGATTTCTCCATTGCTTTTGTTCAAGAAACGTGCTATAATTTAACATAATATGGAGGCGCAAGATGGCAGTCAGTTATAACAAGCTCTGGAAGCTATTGATAGACAAGAAGATGAGCGCGGCAGACGTTCGCAGGGCGGGCGGCGGTAATCGCTCCCAACACCATGACAAAACTGCGAAGGGATGAGGTTGTCGCCTTGCCCATCCTTGACAGAATCTGCGAAACGCTGGGCGCTGATTATGGCGATATCATAGAACACATCAGCGGAGGGAAAACCAATGATGACTGATCTCAAATTCTTCACCAATGAACCTGAACGCGATTTATACAGCAGGTTTTCAAGCATCCTGAAGAGCAATACACAGTTCTTTGATGTGCTGGTTGGTTATTTCCGCACAAGCGGCTTCTTCAGGCTGGCGGACGCCATGAAGACTGTGAAGCATATCCGCATTCTTGTGGGTTTGAATGTGGACCGCTTCACAGTCAAGATCATTGACCGCGCAAAAGATGAAATAAAATATGCTGCTGTTTCTGCCAATGAAGGAAAGCGTGCGGTGGAGGAAGAGATCGAGCATGAATTTGAGCAAGCGGAGGCTTCTGAAGCAGTTGAAAAGGGTGTCCGCGTTTTCATAGATTGGCTGAAGTCTGGCAAGCTTGAAATGAGGATGTATACTGCCGCGCCCATCCATGCCAAGGTTTACATCATGCGAAAAGACCCTGTTAAGGTGCCTGATACCTATGGCAGCGTTATCACAGGATCGAGCAACTTTTCTGAAGCTGGCCTCATCAACAATTTGGAATTCAATGTGGAACTGAAGGACACGCCTGATGTGAAGTTTGCTCTGGACCGCTTTGAAGCGCTGTGGGAAAAGGCTGTGGATATCCGCGAAACCTACATCGACGCTGTGGAAAAGAAGACATGGATGCGGGACGATATCACGCCCTACCAGCTTTACCTGAAGACGCTGTATGAATTCTTCAAGGAAGAGATCAACGCTGACAAAGAGAATTTCCAGACCCTTCTGCCAGATGGCTACATGCGGCTGCAATACCAGATTGACGCGGTTATGCAAGCGCGACAGAAGCTGGAAGCCTACAATGGCGTCTTCATTTCTGATGTGGTTGGCCTTGGCAAGACCTACATCTGTGCTATGCTTGCCAACAGCTTCAACCGCAACGCCTATAGTGTGTTTACAAAGCTAATAGGAGATAAGTATTTTACAAGGCGATCAATAAACGATATTATCCAAGACTACAAAACCAATTTCCCAGCAGGAAAAGATAAAAATGGTAAGAAACTGTACAGAATGGTTTGTTCAAATCTTGAAGATGTTGGAATTAATAAGGGGCAGTTTATCCAATATCTCTGTGAAGATATTTGTCAATTTGAAAACTTTGAAACCTTTATAGAAACCTTACGAAGGATGCTTTCGTAGACAATTCTGATTTATTTCTGCTAAAGAAGATTGATTTGAAGCTGCTATTCCAGCAGCTTCAAATACTTGTATACAGTTGTCCGCGACAGCCCACATATGCGAGCAAACTCGCTGGTGTTCATATGCCCAGCCTGAAACGCGGGAAAGTGCTTATAGAAGACCGCTGGAATATCGTCCTTTGTGGTGGGCTTGCGGCCTATCTGCTTGCCCTTGGCCTTGGCGTTGGCGACGCCAGACCGCACACGCGACCTTATGAGGGACAGTTCCAGTTGATTGAAGATGGACGCCATCTGAAGGAAGGCGGTGCTCATGGGGTCCATCTGACCCTCCCTGCCGTGTCAGTGCTCTGAGCTTATCCTTTGCTTTCTGCATCGACTTCTGGTGTGCCCGTATAAAGAGGCCGTCCTTGCCCTTTCCGAACGCGAATCCCAGAAACTTGAATTTCTTCGTCGCGTTTACCTTGGCAATGTGGCTCTTGTCCCGGTTTACCTTATACAGGCCGGGACTTTGCCCGCCGGGTTTATATCCTTCCCCCGACATCCGGCTTCCTTCAGATTCCGCCTCGCGACGGACACCCTTGCCTTCGGCTAACGCCCCCTACTGCCAAGCGCGTAGCGGACTTTCACCGCCAGGTTGTTGCCCATGCAGGGCACGTCAAAAAAGAAAGCCCGGTGTTCACGCTTATGAACGCCGGGCTTTCCCCTTCTGGGCTTTATCAAGCTGTAGTGTTGTGTGTAACATCAGTCCCAAGCGTACGTATACTTTGCTGGGATTGAAACAGCGTCACCCTATTGCGAGCTTCTTAAGCCACTCAGTCAACAGTTCGCGGGTGCGGCTGTCGTCCTCCTGGGCCACCTTACCCTGGATGGCGATGCCCTCCAGCATTTCCGCGTTCGGCGCAGAGGCTTCGATTTCAGAAACCGTGCGGCCCTGGCCGCTTCCCTCGTGGGTATTGAAGGGAACCAGCTTCTTGCCGGACAGATCATAGCTCTCCAGGAAGGTGAGCACCGGGCGAGGCGCCGCGCCGTGCCAGATGGGATAGCCGATCATGATGATGTCGTAGTCCTCCAGGTTCGGCAGCTCGCCCGCCAGCTCCGGCCTGGCGTTGCTGTCCAGTTCCTCCTGGGCGCGGGTCAGCATGGAGGCGTAGTCGTCGGGATAGGGCTCCACCGTCGTGATGTGGTACAGGTCGCCGCCGGTCAGCTCGGCGATGGTCTCCGCGACGATTTCCGTGTTGCCCTTCTCCACATATCCGGCATAGGCGGCGCTGGCGGAATCGGGGTCGGTGACGCCCACGTTGTAGTTCTCACCGGCACGTGAGACATAGGCGATCAGGATTCGAGGCGCGGACTCCGCCACCGCAACGCCGCTCAGCAGGCACAGGGCCAGTACAAAAGCAAACAGTTTCTTCATTTCCTTGTTCTCCTTTCATTCTTCGTCAGAATCCAACCAAACCACGATGGCCGAAGACCCGGCACTGGTTGAGGGACGCTTCCAGCGCGTTGAACTCCCCGTCTGTCAGCGCCACATTGGAGGCATTCAGGTTCTCCACGATGCGCTCCTTGTTCTTGGAGCCGGGGATGGGCACCACGTTCGGGTACTTGTGCAGCATCCAGGCCAGGGAGATCTGCGCGGGCGTCGCCTGCTTCATCTCGGCATACTGCTTCAACAGATCGACGATGGGCTGGTTGCCCTTGATGTTCGCCTTTTTCAGCTGCGGCACCCAGTTGCGCACATCGTCATAGCTTTCAAACTGCGTCTGCGGCGTGATTCTGCCGGACAGCAGCCCGCTGGCGATGGGCGAAAACGGCACAAAGCCGATGTCGTGGGCCATGCAGTAAGGGATGATGGCCGCTTCGGAATCCCGTTCCACCATGGAGTAGATGTTCTGGATGGCGGTCAGCGGCGTCACCTTCTGGGCGCGGTCGATGATGTCCACGTCCACCTGGGAAAGCCCCCAGCCGCCGATCAGGCCCTCGTCGATCAGCCGTCCCATGGCCTCGGCCACCTTTTCCACGGGTACTCCGCCCATGCGGTGCAAATAGTAGAGATCAACATGATCCGTTTGCAGGCGCTTCATGGAAGCCTCAAGGTGCTTGCGAATCGTCTGGTAGGCGCTCCCGAAGCTGAACCCATGCAGCATCAGCTTGGTGGCGATGACCACATTTTCCCGCACGTCCTTCAAGGCCTTGCCAACGATCAGCTCGTTGTGCCCGATGCCGGACAGGCCGGGGCTATAGACCTCCGCCGTGTCGAAGAAGGTGCAGCCGTGGTCATAGCCGTTGCGGATGGCCTCGATGCTGTATTGTTCAGACGGAATTTGTCCGTAGCCATGGGAGAAGGCCATGCAGCCCATGCCCACTTCGGAGACGGACAGGTTGTGCAGCTTGCGCGTCTTCATTTGAAAAAGCTCCTCACTCCGCCCAGAACCAGGCAGTTGGTCATCTCGATAACTTCATCAAGTGGCATCTGCTTGCCATCCTCGATCCACTGGCGGTACGCGCCCAGGGATGCGTTGTTGATGAAGGTCATCAGCATGCGCTTTTCATAGTCGGAGAGCTTGTTGAACGCCTCCGACTTTCCCCACCCCGCGTCGTTCACGTCCGCGATCATCTCATCCCGGATGGCGTGATACATGCCGCTTATGGTAATCTTCTCATAGGCTGTCCCCTGCTCCGCGGAGTAGAGGAAGAACTCCCGGTTCACCTTGTCCAGCTCCTCCGGAAGCTTGAAATGCCGTATGCGCTCCAGATACGCGGAAGACAGCTCCAGCTGCAATTCAGCCAGAAGCGCGTCCAACGTCTCGTAGTAGTGATAGAAGGTCTTCTTGTTCACCTGCGCCCGGTCGCAGAGCTCTTTGACGGTGATCCGGTCATATTCCTTTTCGCAGATCAGCGCTTCAAAGGCGGTCTTGATGCCGGTGATGGTCTTCTTCACCCGCAGATCTTCGTTGCCAGTTAAGATCATGATGATTCACCCTTCTCCAGAATGTGATCCGGATTGCTGCTGCCGGGGATGGCGATGTTGCCGGCCTGGAGGTGCCAGCGGAGGATGACCTGCGCGGAGGTCTTGCCGTGGGCCCCGGCAATGGCGGCGATTGTGGGGTCATTGAACAGCACCTGCGTATTGCCGCGCCCGCCCAGCGGGAACCAGGACTCCATCACCGTGCCGTACTGGGCGATGTGCGCCTTCATCTCGGTGCTCTGGTGGTAGGGATGCGTCTCGTTCTGCAGGAGGGCCGGAACGGTGGTGGTGGCGTTCACCAGCCGGTCGAAGTCCTCCGGCTCATAGTAGTTGGACAGGCCGATGCACCTCAGCTTGCCGTCCGCCACGGCGCGCTCCATGGCCTGATAGGCGTCCACATCGTTGCTGGGCTGGGAGTGGTGCAGGATCATCAAATCGATGTAGTCCAGGCCCAGACGTTCCAGGGAGGCGTCGATGGCTGCGTCGCCGTTGCCGAAGTCGCTGGTCCACATCTTGGTGGTCACGAAGATTTCCTCACGGGTGACATAGCCCTCTTCGATGGCGCGACGGATGCCCCGGCCCACGCCGTCCTCGTTGCCGTAAATGCGGGCGGTGTCGATCAGGTGATAACCGTCCCGCAGCGCCCAGTACACGGAGTTCTCCGCCTGCTCGCTGGACAAAGCAAAGGTGCCGATGCCGAAGATGGGCATTCCCACGCCGTTGTTCAGGGTGACGGTGGCATTCTCAAGGTCGAACGCCGGATACTCCGCCAGGGCGGGCACGGCGAAGCACAGGCAAATTAGCGCAATAAGGATGATCTTTTTCATGGTCTGCTCCTTTATTCGGGTCGGTTCACGGCGATCCATTCCCCGTCGATTCTCTGGTAATAATGCGTGCCCTTCATCCGAAATGTGCCTTGGGCCCCGTAGGCATTGGCGGTCAGCGCGGAGGTGTAGGTCACCATGGCCATGTCGCCATCCACCTCCACCACGGGGTTCTCCATGCCGATGGCGTAGTAGGTCAGGCTGCCGTCCGCCACATCCGCGAAGTATTCCTCGCGGGTCTGGGTCATGCCGCTCATGTGGACGAACTTCATGTCCTCCGACACGATCTGACGCATAGTGTCGATGTCGGCCTCGGTCATCGCCTGGCAGTAGCGGGCGGCCTGGTACAGCGCGGACAGCTCATCTTCATTGAGCGTCGATATATCAATGCCTTTCAGGGTCACATTGGTGAAGGCGGAAAAATCATACTTCATACCGGTTTCCTCCGCCAGCGCCGCCGAGCAGAACAGCAGCGCCAGCAATATAACAATCAGTTTTTTCATCAGAATTGCCTTGTTCGCTCTTTTTCAGATGTGGACAAGATGCTGCGTATCAAAGCGCTGGATGAGCCGCGCGAAGGCCAGAAAGCGTTTGAGGCCTTCGACATGGCGATCTACAGCAAGAGCGTTTTCGGCATGTTCACCGGTGAGGAAACCACCGTTACGCTGGAGGTTGAGAACCACATGGTCGGCGTCATCATCGACCGGTTCGGCAAGGACATCAGTCTCGCGCCAGTGAGCGACACCCATTTCCAGGCGACGGTCAACGTCATCACCAGCCCCCAGTTCATCGGCTGGATCGTAGCCCTCGGAAAAAACATACGGATCGTCGCCCCAGACGCCCTGGTCGAGCGTATGCGGGAAGAAATTCACCGGCTGAGCGAACAGTATAAATAATGAGCACCCTTTGAAGGGGTAAAAATTAGACTCGCGAAACAACAAAAGCCCATGCCGTAGTCATCGTAACGGTCATGAGCTTTTCTTTTGCGGTTGTAGAGCTTTTTGCTTTCCACCTTTTTCGTCACCGGGGAGAACACCCAGGTGGTTCGCTGCTCGCTGTCGAGCTGCTTGCGGGCCTTCTTGCCCAGCTTTTCCTTCGGGATGAACTTCTTCATGGCTTCATTCCTCCTCTTCCGGTTCCCATTTCTTGTAAGCGTCCTGCCTCCGATTGAATTGCCAGATCATTATACCACGTGAAGTTTCAGACATCAACCGCGAAAATGTGACGTTCCCGGATGCCGTATGGTTCCTGCATTATCAGCAAAATTTATAATTCAAAACAGCAACCAAACCACTTGTTAATGTCACTCAGTTATGTTATAATAGTTTATCAGAACTACTAAAGGAGCAATCCATATGGGACAACTGTCTCCGTTTGAACGACTTACCGAGCTGATGACCAGCCTGGATGCGTTTGACATCCCGGCTATCTTTTCCACGCTTGCTGAGTTGTGCAGGGAACTGCGGGTTTCCAAAGGGATTACAACCTTCTACCCATCCCCCGCGCACGAACAGCGCGGTGAAGGTGAACCGTTCGTCTGTTATGACAGCGGGGAAAAGCATGTGTTGGTCTCCTCCAAGCGCCATGTTACGCGCGCCCAAACCGTCATCACCTGCGACGTCTATCAAGCGGAAGGCTCCGCCCCGTTCACAGATTTCGAACGCCGCCGCGTGGAAACCGTCCAGCGCATGATGCTCACCTATCTGAACAAAACCAGGCAGGATGAGATCATGGAAAAGCTGCTATACTTCGACGACGACGGCTATCATAATTTGAGGTACTTCTACGCCCGGATTATGAAAAACAAACAAATGGGCACGCTGGTGGGCAAAACCGCGATCCGCATCAACCTGAAGAATTTCTCCGTCGTCAACGAACAGGGCGGCAAGATCGCCGGCGACACTGCCCTGCGAAATTACATTGCCGCGTTGAGCGAAGCCGCCGAGCCTGAAGGCTTTGTCTCCCGCTTGGGCGGCGACAACTTCGTGGCCCTCTTCAACACCGAGCATCTGCCTGACGTTCTCAAATGCCTGGAAGGCATCCCCATCCCCTATGACGATCAAAACCGTATCGTCATCTCTGCTGTCGCGGGTATTTGCAGCATACTTGACGATTCGGATATCACAAACCCCGGCGAGCTGATGAACCGCATTATTCAGGCCTATCTGATTGCCAAACGGGAAAACACCGACGACATCATCTATTACACCGACGAATTCAAACACGCCAAAGCAAAGGCCGCCAAGGTTCAGAGAAGGTTTGTAGGCGCCCTGAAAAAGCGGGAATTTCTCGTCTATTATCAGCCCAAGGTCGATATCAGCACCCGAAAAATCATTGGCGCTGAAGCCCTCTGTCGCTGGATACACAAGGTATCCTGCATGAAGAAGCGCACGGACAGGCGTGCCGCGTTCGGAGCCAGGCCGAGGATATAAAAGCGCTCGTCTGGGTTGAGATCGTCGTCCTGCCAGGTGACCCTGCGCCCGGCGGCGAGGTTCTTCATCGCTGCATGGATATCGCTTTCATCCAGAGGCGAGGCGTCGCCAAACAGCGCGGCAAAGCATGAAGCATAGCCTTCATTCCCGCTTTCAGCCCAGAAGACGATGGTCGCGTCGCTGAGCCGAAGATGATGCCAGCGCTCTGATATCATGTAGTTCAGGGCGGCGCTGTAGGCGAACGCGGCCTTCTCGCTGACCGGCGCGTTCAAGCCCTGGCCGCCGTCGCGTCCAAAGGATTCAAAGGCCGGGGCATTGAAGCCCACCAGCGTCGTGCCCGATGACTGTCCGCCCGCCACGCCCTTGATGCTCGGATGAATGCGGGCCGGTATGACCGCCTCGCCCGTGACCAGACAGCGCATGGCTATGCCCTCACCCTCGCTGTTGTAATGCTTGTCCCATGCCTGCTGCACTTCCGGCCAATCCTGCACAACGCTTTGCCTGTAGGCGAAGGTGATATTGACCCCGCCCAGCAGATCGTCCATGAACGGCGCGAGCAGCGCGCAGTCCCGGGCGGCCTGTGGCCTCCAGCTTTCAAAGAAACAACAGATAGCGCGGGCCGGCGCACTGTCCACCCTCTTCAACAGCCCGATGTGCAAGTCGCGGCTCGCCTGAAAGCATTTGAGGCTGCGCTCCGGCTTTCCCTTGCTGTCCAGGCCCAGGACATAAGTCGCGTTGTCGCAGAGGAAATTGGACGCGATGCCCACAGTGCGCTTCACCTGTGCCGGCAGCTTCATCACTCTGGGGACCAGCACCTTCTTCTTGCCCCTATCCTCCTCCCGCATCAGCGGCAGCACATGCAGCAGCTGTCCATCATCGTCAAGCTCCAAAGCATAGGACACCTTTACCGGCTGCCATCCCGGCCTTTCCAGGGTTCCTGCCTGGGCAAGCCGATCATAGTAGTGATTGAGCGCTTGCAGGATCATCGAACCACCTCGCAATTCGATACGTCGACGACGCCGTTCTCCATCCGCGCTCGGAAGAACATCGGCGTTATATCGTCAGGGCGGGAATAGTCCATGTCGTAGAGCATCCAGCCAAGGTCTCGCGATTCCGCAATCGCCGGGATTCCCCCATTCTCCCACAGTCCAAAGTGCGCCGTACATTCCCTGCACCCGAGGTAGGGCTGGGCAAAGGCCTGCCCCCTGCGCAGCCGGCGCTTGATGATATCCTGGAATTTTCCCGGATTGTCGGAAGGTGACGCCCGATCCGTCATGTCGAAGTGCGCTTCGATGACATAGTGTACATCCTTCAGCATCAGGGCCGCCCGCTGCTGGATATGCTCCGCAGCCGCGAGATACAGCCTTCTGTCGCCCCCCTGTGCAGCGGAGCGCAGGTCGGAGGCCAGAATTTTGGCGTCCACCTCGTTGCGGCGCAGGTTGGTAAAGCGAATGGGATTCAGAATGTGGATGCGATCGATCTTCCAGGTCAGCCCGGGATGGTAATAGACGGCCTCCAGCATGCCCCTGGCCGCGCTGGGTGTCGGGACGTCGTAGGAGACGCGCTCAACCTTCATCTCAGGACGTGTGAAGAGCGCGTAATCGCCCCACACCTCCATCTTTACAGACAAAGTCATCACTTCCTTTCAACTTATGATGGAACTGTTCAGTCTATTGATTAACATTTCATGTGTAGCGGCGGCGCCGGCGCCGCCGCTAAATTTCCTTGCATCAGGAATGAACAGTTGCCTTGTGAGTTAATTATCGCATTGTTATCTGTAAATTGCAAGAGAAAAAAAGCTGTTTGCTGTACCAAAAAACAGACACTTCTCTGTCGGCGCTATATCCACAAGCCCTGACCGGGTTCAGCATCCGTCGTCAGGCCGCGGCAGGGGTCATATGCCGTCTGATCCGTCAGCACAGCCGTGCCTTCCGTGAGCCGTTCGATGGTTCCCGCGTCAATCAGCTTCTGCCAATCCCAGGGATAAACGCTGACGGCGCTGCGCGCCAGTCGGCGCATCAGGCTGCGGCTCAGGATTCCCAGCCTCAGCAATCTGATATCTTCGGCATTGGTCTCCGAGGGGATGTAGATGGTTCTCGTATCGGATTCGATCAGGTGGAAGCCTTCGGCGATGGTTTTCATATTGGGTTTGGCGCACAGCTTCATCATATCTTTTGCATCCATCGCCTGATCGCCCTGTTGCCAGTAAAGCTGGTCAAAGTAACGTCGGATGACCGGGCTTTCGTCGATATAATCAGCGCCCTCCATTGCGATCTCAGCCGCAATGGCGTTGGGCCGCATGCCCTTCGGCACGCCGCGGTCCAGAGAAAATACCACCACCTCGCTCGCAGAGGCGTCCCGACGACCCTCGCGGTTGCAGCGCCCTGCCGCCTGCAGTATCGAGTCCAGCCCCGCCGTCTCCCGCCATACCTCCGGGAAATCCACATCCACGCCTGCCTCGATCAGGCTGGTGGATACCACGCGGCACGTCAACCCATCGCGCAGCCGCTTCCGCACTTCATCCAGCACTTTGGAGCGATGCTCCGGCGTCATGCGTGTGGAAAGGTGGTAGCAGCCTTCCCCAGGCAACATCGAGAAGACCTCCTGGGCGGTCCGCCTTGTGTTGACGATGCACAGGATTTGCGCTTTCCCACCGATGTGACGCGCCAGTGTTGCACAATCCATGGCTTCCTTGCGCACAAAATGGACTCTGCGAAAAAAAGACTGAAGCGCGCCGGGTTTTTCACAGATCTCGCGGCTGTCGATGGTTGCGTCATAATCATGGAAAAGACGTGCCAGGGAGGGCTGGGTCGCAGTACACAGAACTGCGGTTGTGCGATAATGCCGCACCAGCTCGGCTATGGCCGAGACGCACGGCTTGAGGCAGGACAGCGGCAACATCTGCGCCTCGTCAAATATGACGACACTGCTTGCAATGTTGTGGAGCTTGCGACAGCGGGAAGGCTTATTTGAAAAGAGCGATTCAAAGAATTGTACGGCCGTGGTTACGATCACCGGCGCATCCCAGTTTTCGGTAGCGAGCATCTGTCGCATGACCTCCGGCCTTTCCATATCTCCATCCCCGCCATAATCGATGCCTGAATGGTGCTCAATGACATTGTCCTCGCCCAAAACGCCCTTGAATACAGCGGCGTTTTGCTCAATGATGCTGGTATATGGAATCACATAGATGATGTGCTTCAGGTTGTTCTTTACCGCGTACGTCAGCGCAAATGCCAAAGAGGAGAGCGTCTTCCCGCCGCCCGTGGGAACGGTAAGGGTATACAAGCCGCAGGATCCTTCCCCTGCGCGCAGACAATTACGCAGGATTTCACACCGCTTTTGATTGATTTCAGTGGCAGGATGATCGATCCAGGGTTGAATATACCTTTGGAATCTGTCGAGCAGGGTGGGCATATCATCGTACCCGCCCCGGGGTGTATCCCCACGCAAATACTGCTCCGTATCCAGAAAATCGGCGTCGACCAGGCATGAAAAGAGCATCCGGGTATAAAACTGGCCGGCGAAGGGATTGGCCGGCTCCATCAGCCATCCGGGCAACAGCATGCCTTTGTCTATGTCGTTCTCCTGCCAAAATGCGGCGTAGTCATTGGGGCCGGAGAGGTCCTTCTTCATACGTCCCAGCAGGGTGCCATCGCCGGCAGACGCCAGCCTTCCCCCGAAGTCAGGCATGCCCCCATGGTGGCCGGCAATCGCCAGAGCCCCTGCGCCATCCCTGCATTGTTCCAGCGCGATTTTCGCGCCAGCCGTGGAATGGTCGACCTTGGACGTGTGCTCAGGATCAGCCATTCGTCGCTGTGCAGCCGGACTGTATTTGCCGACGTCGTGCAATGTGCCGGTTCGCCGTGCATGCGCTTCGGCATTAAAGGCCGCGCCAAAGCGACCGGCGATATTTGATACATTCGCCAGGTGATCGCTCAACGCCTGGCATTTTCCCTGTTCTCCCCTGTGCCCGATATACATCTATGTTCCTCCTCGTTGATAAATAAAACGGTCGCACGATGACAATCCGCATACACCTACTTGCAATATGATTGACATGATGATATGATGTTCCTATCACGCCAAGGGATTGCAAAGGAGTGCAGCAGCATGACAGAATACAGACATCCAACCCTGGAACAGATCGACGCGCAAATCGCTCATGGCCCGTTTACCGACTCCTGGGCGTCCCTTTCCCGGTATCAGGCCCCGGATTGGTATCGCAGGCTGAAGTTCGGCATCTTCATCCACTGGGGCGTCTACAGCGTGCCGGCCTTTGGCAACGAGTGGTATCCGAGGAACATGTACATGCAGGGCTCCCCGGAATTCAGGCACCACGTGGAGACCTACGGGCCGCACAGGGAATTCGGCTACAAGGACTTCATTCCCCTGTTCCGCGCCGAGCGGTTCGACCCGGAGGCCTGGGCGGATCTGTTCGAGCGCTCCGGGGCGAGGTACGTCGTGCCGGTGGCGGAGCACCACGACGGCTTTCAGATGTACCGCAGCGATATTTCCCACTGGAACGCCTTTGAGATGGGGCCGAAGCGGGACGTATTGGGCGAGCTCTTCACCGCCTGCCGCGCCCGCGGCCTGGTCATGGGCGCTTCCTCCCACCGCATCGAGCACTGGTTCTTTCTGGGACACGGCAGGGAATTTGACAGCGACATCCATGAGCCCCTGGCCAGAGGCGACCTCTACTGGCCGTCCATGCCGGAGCCGGCGTGGCACGACATCGACGGAAAGCCCGCGCCCAGCCGGGAATACATGGAGGACTGGCTGCTTCGGACCTGCGAGCTGATCGACCGCTACCAGCCCGGCATCATCTACTTCGACTGGTGGATCGAGCACAGCGCCGCGAAGCCCTGGCTCAAAAAGCTGGCGGCCTACTACTACAACCGGGCCGCGGAGCGGGGTGAGGACGTCGTCATCAACTACAAGCACGACGCCTTCGTGTTCGGCACCGCCGTGCCCGACGTGGAGCGGGGCCAGTTCGCGGACATCAAGCCCTACATCTGGCAGACGGACACCGCCGTGGCCCGCAATTCCTGGGGCTACACCGAAGGCAACGTCTACAAGAGCTCGGAGGAGCTGATCTGGAACCTGGTGGACGTGGTCAGCAAAAACGGAAACTTCCTGCTCAACATCGGCCCGAGGGCAGACGGCACGATCCCGGATGAGGACGCCCGGATCCTCGAGGAGATCGGTGCCTGGCTTCAGGTCAACGGCGAGGCGATCTACGATACCCATCCCTGGCGCAAATACGGCGAGGGACCCACCCGCGTCGCTGAGGGACAGTTCTCCGACGACGTGGCGCCCCGGTACACCGACCGGGACTTCCGCTTTACCGCCAAGGGCGACGCGCTGTACGTCATCGCCATGAAGGGCTCGGACAGCGGGGAATACTGCGTGCAGTCCCTGGGCGAGCTGGACGCCTCCCGACAGGCCAACTTCCACGGCATCATCCGGGACATCCAGCTCCTCGGCGCCGACGGGGCCGTGCAATGGACGCGGGACGGCGAAGGGCTCCACCTGCATACGCCCGTTCGCCCGTCCACGCCGCCGGTGTTCAAGCTCACGCTGGATTAATAAAGACTTACAGGCCCAAAGCGCATTTGGGATACAAACCCCAGCATTCGCGATGTCCTCTTTCTTAGCGCCGTATTAGCATCGATTCTGCTAAAATGGCTGTAAGAAGGAGGACGTTTATATGTATGACAAGCTGCGCGCCATGCTGACGGAGGATGAGACGCTGCTGTGGTCCGGCCGTCCCGCATCCTTTGATACAATGGACAGGACCAACAGGAAGGGCATCATCGTGGGTTTCATCCTCAAGGCAATATTCGCGGCTGGTGCGACGATGATGTATCTCCGGGTTGCCCGCAACACGGACGCCGGCATCAAGCCCGGCGTGATCGCTATTATCCTGTTGATTGCCGCTTTCGCATTTGCCTATCCCTTTCTCACCGCAAGGCGCCTGCGGCAAAATACCTATTACGGCTTGACCGACAGGCGCATATTGCGCGTAGACACGAAGGAAGAGAGCGTCCCTTATAGCCGAATCGAGAGCACAGCACTGCGCAGTGACGAGGACGGGCATTTCACATTGCTCTGCGGTCCCCGCGCGCTGGGCCTGAAGCCGGACAGATGGCGCAGCGAAGCAACACTTCCCTTCATCGACAATCCCGACAAGCCCGAGACACAAACCCTGGTCCTGTATGCCCTGCCTGTGGATGATAAGCTGAGGGGAATCCTGAAGCAATATCTTGCCTGACTGTCTTTCCCCAAATCTTCACTTGCATAATTCTCCCTTCGCGGCTATACTACTATAATAGATTTATATTAGCATAACGAGGGAAGGAAGTCTACACATGAAGGTCAGAAATCTCGTTTCCAAGCGCTTCAAGGAGACCCCGGCGGACTGCGTCATCGCGTCCCAGGCGCTGATGATGCGCGGCGGCTACATCAAGCCCGTGGGCAACGGCATATTCACGCTGTTCCCCATCACCAAACGCATCACCGCCAAGATCGAGAACATCATCCGCCAGGAGATGAACCGCATCGACGGCCAGGAGGTGCTGTTCCCGGTGACGATGCCCGCGGACCTGTGGCGCAAGTCGGGCCGCTACGACAGCATCGGCAGCGAGCTGCTCCGGTTCAAGGACCGCTCCGGCGGCGACATGGTGCTGGGCATGACCCACGAGGAGGCCTCCGTCCACCTGATGACCGACGTGGCCGACTCCTACACCCAGTACCCCTTCATGATCTACCAGATCCAGACCAAGTTCCGCGACGAGCCCCGCTGCCGCGGCGGCCTGATTCGCGTGCGCGAGTTCACGATGAAGGACGCCTACTCCTTCCACACCTCCCAGGAGGACCTGGAGAAATACTACGCCCGCTGCTACGACGCCTACAACCGCATCTACGCCCACTGCGGCGTGCCTGAGGTGGTGGCGGTGGCCTCGGACAGCGGCATGATGGGCGGCAAGGTGAGCCACGAGTACATGCTGCTGACCGACGTGGGCGAGGACACCATCGTGCTGTGCCGAGACTGCGACTACCGCGCCAACATGGAGGCGGCCCCCTGCCTGCTGACCAACGAGCCCGGCGAGATCGCGCCTTTGGAGAAGGTCAGCACCCCGGGCTGCAAGACCATCGAGGACCTGTGCGCGTTTTTGAAGATCAGGCCGCAGCAGACCTGCAAGGCGGTCATGTACCAGCGCAACGCCGACGATTCCTTCGTGATCGTGTTCATCCGAGGCGACCTGGACGTGAACGAGACCAAGCTGCGCAACTTCCTCAAGGCCGAGGTGCACCCCGCCGTCATCACCGAGGACAGCGGCATCCACGCCGGCTTCACCGGCCCCATCGGCCTGCCCGAGGGCGTGACCGTGGTCTACGACAACAGCCTCAAAGGCATCGAGTGGTTCGCCACCGGCGCCTGCGAGGACGACATGCACTACGTGGGCTTCAACATCGCCCGTGACGTCGGCGCGGTGGACTACGTGGACGTGGCCAAGGCCATCGACGGCGGCATCTGCCCGAAGTGCGGCAAGCCCCATATCTACACCAGCCGCGGCATCGAGGTGGGCAACATCTTCCAGCTGGGCACCAAGTACACTGAGAGCATGGACATGACCTACGTGGACCAGGACGGCAGCCTGAAGCACCCGATTATGGGCTGCTACGGCATCGGCGTGGGCCGCTTGGCGGCCTCCGTCTGCGAGGCGCACCGGGACGACTACGGCCCCATCTGGCCCATGAGCATCGCCCCCTGGCACGTGCAGATCTGCTCGCTGCGGGCCGACCAGCCGGAAGTCGCCGAGGCCAGCCAGAAGCTCTATGACGAACTGACCGCCAAGGGCGTGGAGGTCCTCTGGGACGACCGCAGCGTCTCCGCCGGCGTCATGTTCTCCGACGCGGACCTGTTCGGCGTGCCGCTGCGCATCGTGGTCAGCCCCAAGGGCCTGAAGAACGGCACCATCGAAATCGCCAGCCGCGACAAGTCCATGAAGGAGATCGTGCCCGAGGCCGAGGCCGTGGATTTCGCCTATGATTACGTGGTGAAGGCCCTGGAGAAGCTGGAGTGCAGGCTGTAAATGCGGCGCATAACAAAACCGGGGATGCCAATCCGGCATCCCCGGTTTTGTTATGTCCTCCGGGCGTCAGTCCTCCTCGGGCTCGTAGACGACCTCCTCACCGTTGACCAGCCTGGTCCGGCTCGGGAAGGTCAGGTGCTCGTCTTCCGAGACGAACCAGCGAATCATGTCCGCATCGGTGTCGATCTCTCGGATATCGTCGTTCAGGGCCAGCGCCTTCAGGCTGGCGGGCAGCTTGGCGATGTCATAGGTCTTGATGGGATTGTCGTGGCAGCGGAAGCTGGTCAGCTTGGCGTTCTTGCTGACGTCGACGGTCTTCAGCTGGTTGGTGCCGCACCACAGGTGGGTCAGCTCGGGCAGCTTGGACACGTTCAGCTTGCTGATCCGGTTGCCCTCCAGCCACAGCTTCTGCAGCCTGGTATTCCTGCTCACGTCCAGGGCGGTCAGATTGTTGTCGGTCACGTCCAGATGGACCAGCTTGGCGCAGTTCTTCACGTTGATCTTGCTGATGCGATGGTTCATGGAGACGTCCAGGAAGACCAGGTCCTTCATCCGGCTGACGTCCACGGCATCGATGCCCTTGCCGCTCTGCTCGCACACCTGCATTTCCACCATCTTCGTGTTCTTGCTGACATCCAGGCTGGTCAGCTTGTTCACGGCGGCGTACAGGTACTGAAGCTTGGGGCTCTTGGTCAGGTCCAGCTTGGCGATCTTGTTGGTGAAGCACTCCAGCCTCACCAGCGCGGGGCACTTGCTGACGTTCAGCGTCCCGAGCTTGTTGTTGTAGCAATGCAGCTCCCTCAGTTTCGGGTGGCTGCCCAGCTTCAGCGTGGTCAGCCGGTTGTCGCCTGCGTACAGGATCTCCAGCTTCGAAGCCTTGGAAAAGTCCAGCTTGGCGATCTTGTTGCCGGTGGCGTCCACATTGACCAGCGCGGGGCACTTGCTGACGTCCAGCGCGGAGACCTCGTTGCTGTCCACGTACAGCTCCCTCAGCTTGGGGTGCTTGCCCAGCTTCACCGTGGTCAGCGCGTTCACGCTGGCCTCCAGCACCTCGAGCCCACTGGCCTTGCGGACATCCAGGCTGTCGATCTTGTTTTCCCGGCACCGCAGCTCGACCAGCGCCTTCATCTTGCTGACATCCAGCTTGGAAACCTTGTTTTCGCTCAGAAGCAGGTTCTCCATATTTGTCGCATTGGCGACGTCCAGCTTGGAGAGTCGATTGCCGGTGACGTCCAGGAACTTCAGCTTGGTGCACTTGGAGACGTCCAGCTTGGAGACCTTGTTGATGCTGATATCCAGACGCTCCAGCTTGGTGCACTTGCCGATATCGACGGTCGAAAGGCTGTTGTTCGCCTGCTCGCAGGCCGTCAGGATAACCAGCTCGGTGTTCTTGTTCAGGCTCAACGTCTTCAGCTTGTTCCGCTCGCAGTACAGCTCCCGCAGCTGGGTGTTCTTCGTCACATTCAGCGTGGACAGCTGGTTGTCGTGGCACTGCAGATAGGTCAGCGCCGGGCATCCGCTCACGTCCAGCCTGGTCAGCTGGTTGTTGTCGCAGACCATGGAATCCAGGTTCGCCATCTTCTTGCCCAGGGTCAGGGTCTTGAGCTTGTTGGTGCCGACGTTCAACTCCTCCAGGTTGGCGTTCTTGCTCACGTCCAGGCTGCCCAGCTTGGTAAAGCACACATACAGCCTGACCAGCTTGGTGTTCTTGCTGACATCCAGGCTGGTCAGCGGGAGGGTCGTATCAGCGCTGCCGATGATAAACAGCTCCTCCAGGTTGGGGAAATACCGGATGCCCTTGACGTTCTTGCAATTGACCTTCGTGTAGCCCTCTTCGACGCCCAGCCACATGCCCGTCACGCCGTCTGTCTCGTCGGAGGACAGATAGCCGTTCTTGTTCGCGTCATACTGGGCCTTCACGTACTTCCTGAACGCCGCGTCCGGGAAGTTGGCGGAAGAGATCTTCACGCCCTTTGAGGCGTTGGACTCGGCCTCAGGCTCCAAGCTCACCGCTTCACCGGGCAGCAGGTCGTCCAGCTCCGCAAACTCCAGATCGGACAACTCCGGGAGCCCCGAAGCGTCGATCTGGTCGAGTTCATCGACCAGCTCCAGCTCTTCGTTCCCGGTCGGTTCCGCCTCCGCCAGCGCGGCAAGTCCACCCAGGACCAGCAGCAGTGCCAGCAGCAAAGCCGTCAGTTTCTTCATGATGTAACCCCTCCATTTCTTGTGCCAAATTCAGCCTTACTATTATATACCATCCCCCTTTTTATATTTTCAGTGCCTTTCCGGAATCCGGAGACTGGACATCCATTGCAAAAGCATCGCCAAATATGTTATATAATAATAGACTGGAGATACAGTATAATCATCAGAAGGGGGACTGTGTATGCCAGTTCGCGACAAGTCGATTCCAATACTGGACGCGGACATGGACGCTGTTATACGGCTTCGCCGAAACAGCGCCTTTGCCCGGGAGTATCTGGAATCGGGCATCCACACCCGCACCTTTTCCGAGACGCTGCTGCAATATTCCGGCCTGAGCGATGCGGCCCAGCTGCGCCTGAAGCTGTTCCGGCTGCAGGGCTTTGAGGGCGAGCCCGCCGGCGACAGCCTGCGCCGGAAGATCGACAACTGGCTCAAGGGCAAGACGACCGCCACCAGCCGCGAGCAGCTGATCCGCATCTGCTTCGCGCTGGACATGGATTTGGAAAGCGCCCAGAACTTCATCGCCACCGTGGGCGAGGGCGGGCTGCACTACCGCAACCCGGTGGAGCTGACCTGGCTCTACGGGCTGCGCAACCGCATGGACTACAACCGGGTGTTGAACCTGCAGCGAATGATCGCCTGCGTGCGCATCGGCGGCGAGGGCACCACTGCCGAGATCATGGAGGAGTTCAGCAAGGTGCGCACGGTGGACGAATTCGTGCTGTTCGTCTCACGCAAGGCCAGGAGCCTGGGCCGGCTGCACAACACCGCCTACCGGCACTTCCGCCGGCTGCTGGCCATACTCACCGGACCGGAAAGCAGCCCCAACGGCGTCGAGGAGGAGACCTACACCGTGCGCGACGTGGTGCGCATGTACCTGCGCATGCCCGGCCAGGCCGCCCGGGGCGGCGTGGTGGCCTCCATACTGAACCGGCACTGGCCCGACGAGGTGCTGATCAGCCGCATACTCACCCGCCAGGTGGATGTGCCCCGCAAGGTGCTGACGCTGCTGTTCCTGGTCACCGACGGCGGGGACGACGACGCCTCGGACAGCGACGACCCCGCCGAGCTGTTCGCGGACCGCTACCGGCGGCTCAACCTGCTGCTGGACGAGTGCGGCTTCTGCCAACTGGACCCCCGCAACTGTTTCGACTGGCTGGCCCTGTACTGCATGTACTGTGACGAGGACACCGAGGTCAGCGAGCGCATGCGCCAGGTGCTCGTGGACAACATGAGCCGGGACGGGGAGCAATTATAGGAGGGAACCGTATGGAAATCAGGCAGTGCGCCTTCGGGCACTTTTACGACGCCTCGATTTACAGGCATTGTCCCTATTGCGGCGAGGTCAACCGCCGCTTCTCAGAGCCGCTGGTCATACCCCGGGAATCGCTGGAAGCCCCTGTTTCTCCCCGGGAGGGTGGCAGGTCGACGGCCGAGATCCGCCCCGTGGCCGGATGGCTGGTGTGCACGGCAGGGCCGAACCGGGGCCGCAGCCACGAAATCCACAGCGATAACAATTTTGTGGGGCGGGGCGGCGTATGCGACATCGACCTGGAGGGCGACGGGAGCATCTCCCAGGGTCAGCCCTTCGTCGTCACCTACGACGCCCGGGACCGCGCCTTCTATTGCGGACTGATGAACGGCTGCGACCTGGTGCGCCTGAACGGCACGCCCCTGCTGAGCACCACCCGCATGAACGCCGGAGATAAGCTCAGCATCGGCCGGACCGAGCTGCTTTTCGTGCCCCTGTGCGGGCCGGACTTCGATTGGAATGAAACCACGCCTCCTATCCCGATAAACAGGAAGTGATCACATGGACCGTCCGCTGGATGCCGCCGACCTCTGCCCCCACTGCATGAGCCCCATGCAGGGGCGGGAGCGCTGTCCCAAATGTCAATTCATTCCCAGCGCCTATACCCCGGCCCGCCACCACCTGCCGCCCTTCACCATACTCAACGGGCAGTATCTGGTGGGCTGCCTGCTGGGCGAAGGCGGCTTCGGCATCACCTATGTGGGCATGGATCTGCGCCTGCGCACGATGGTGGCCATCAAGGAGTTCTTTCCCACCGGCGTCGTCTACCGCGATAACGCCCAGAGCAACGCGGTTTGCGTGTTCTCGGGCAGCGGCGAGGCCATCTTCTTTCACGACCGGGAAAAGTTCCTGGAGGAGGCCAGGATGCTGGCCCGCTTCGACGGCAACCCCGGCGTGGTGGGCGTCAAAAACTACTTCTGCGAAAACGGCACCGCCTACATCATTATGGAATACGTACAGGGCATCACCCTCGACGCGCTGGCCGAGCACAGCGACGGCCGGCTGCCCTTCCGCCAGGTGCTCCGGCTGCTGGAGCTGCCCATGAGGACGCTGGCCGAGATGCACCGCCAGAACACCTTCCACCGGGATATCAGCCCCGAAAACCTGATGATCGCCGACGGCGGCGTGGTCAAGCTGATCGACTTCGGCGCAACCCGAACCGGCGACGCGACCAAATCCACCTTCCTGAAGGTGCGCCCCGGCTACTCCGCCCTGGAGATGTACGCCGATGAAGGCCGCGAGGGCGCCTGGTCCGACATCTACGCCCTCTGCGCCACGATCTACAGGGTGACCACCGGCGTCACGCCGCCCCCCGCCGCCGATCGCGTCCAGCAGGACACCCTCGTGCCGCCCATCGACGCCGGGGCAACGGGCATGAGTCCCGCCCAGGAACGCGCCCTGATGAAGGGGCTGGCCGTGCGACCCGAGGGCCGCTTTCAATGCATGGAGGACCTCTCCGAGGCCCTCGCCGTAGGCATGCCACCGAAGCGCCGCCTCCCCCTCCGGGCGCTGGTAGCCGGACTCGCCGCTGCGGTCTGCGTGGCGCTGGGTCTGTTTCTGCTGCTGCGAAACCGGCCCGCGCCCTTTGCCCTGACGGAGGATATGTTCAAGGCAGCGCCGGAGCTGTGGGCTGGCTATCAGGCGGAAAGCGGCTACCCCTGCGAAGCGCGGGTCTACGTCACCGGCAGTGGCATCCGCTTCACCCGGTATGAAGGCGATGACGACTGGAGCCGGAACGAGCGGCGCGACCCCATGGACGGGAAACAGCTGAAGCGCATGCTGGACGCCCTGCGCGCCTCCGGCATTCCCATCGGGGAGATCGTGCTGCAAAACCTGCGTCTCGAATCCGTCGAGGGGCTGGATGCGCCGTGGCCCAATACGCTGCATCTGATCGTCGACCAATGCGACATGCCCGACGACTGGCGCGGCCTTGCGGGCATGGGCGACAGCCTGGTCTCCCTACACATCGGGGGCCGGTGCGACAACAGCGACCTGTCCTGGATGACCGCCCTCACCGGCCTGAAATGGCTGGCCCTGGGCGGCGAGGGCATCGACCTGGAATCCGTATCGAAGCTGCAATGGCTGCCGGGGCTCTCCTTCGGCGAGGCCGGCATTCGCGACCTGACCCCCTTCACCCGCATGCAGGCGCTGACCGCGCTGTGCCTGCCCGGCTGCAAAGTCACCGACCTGTCGCCGCTGGCCGGCATGCCCTGGCTGGAGTGCCTGGAGATCCCCGGCAACGACGTATCCGACCTGTCGCCGCTGGCCGGCCTGGAAAACCTCAGGCTGGTAAACGTGACCGCCAACCGCATCCGCGACTTCTCCCCCATCCAGCGCGACGGCATCGAGATCATCGGCCAGGACGAGCAAAGATGAGCAAAGGGGACGGTTCTCAAATGAGTCAATGGGACGGTTCTATTGACTCATCTTATTCCTTTTTGCCAGACAAAACGAGTCAGAAGAACCGTCCGAGACCACTGAAAAAGTCAAAAGGTAGAGGAGAATATATACAAAAACGACGGAAGATATGGTATAATAGAAGCATCAAGTGAAGGAGCG
>CACWZI010000031.1 GCA_902765305.1 uncultured Eubacteriales bacterium | reverse complement strand
GTCCCTTCGTTTGATGCTTCTATTATATCATATCTTCTCTCGTTTTTATATATATCCTCGCCATCCTCTTGACTTTTTCAGTGGTCTCGAACCGTCCCCGCGTGTTTACATTCTCTCGCTCCATCTTTCCTCACTTAGTATATTGTAGTATAGGCGGAGTTGATTTTTGTTATACGATTTGATATACTGATAGTGTACCGCTGATAAGGGGAAGAGGGAGGAAACAACGAATGAAGTACAAAGGCGACACATTCCAGGCAGGTGAGGAGGGCATCGGGCGCCGCTTCCGATCGTACAGAACAGCGCTTTGGTGCCTGTTGCTTGCGGTGCTCATTGGACATGTGTATGTGGGTTGCGCAGAAGGAAGCCCCGTGACGGTCTATACTTCCTCCGAATGTGCATACACCTCCTGTGACGCGGTCCATGAGAGCTGTGTGGTATTCAACAGCAGGGACAAGGATCAAATGACGTTACCTGTTGTCATGGGGACGGTTCTCATGACAACTTATTGATGATGAAAAGTTGTCAACAGAACCGTCCCCATGACAATATGGTATTGACGGATGAAAGCATTTATCAACAGTTTCTGGGCGGAGACAGGGCGGCCCTGCGTACATTGGTCGAGCGCCATCGTGAGGGTTTGATCCTGTTTGTGTACGGCTATGTCGGAAACATGGACGACGCGGAAGACCTGCAAATGGAGACCTTCGCTGCGCTTCTTTGCGGGGACGCGCGATTTCCCGGCAAAGGCAGCTTCAAGGCGTGGCTGTACGGTGTCGCACGGAACCAGGCCAGGATATACCTCCGCCGCAAGGCGATTCATGCCCGCGCGATGGATAAATATCGGGCAGCACCGCAGGGAGACTTGCCTGAAATATCCCTTGTGCACTCAGAACGGAATCGCCTGCTTTACGCCGCCCTGAGTCGCCTGCCGCGGGATTATCGTCAGGTACTCATCCTGACGGAAATGGATGGTATGAGCGCGGAAGAAGCGGGCCAGGCGATGCACAAGACGAGGGCGCAGGTCTATCATTTGGTCTCGCGGGGCAAGAAGGCCCTGCGGGAAACGCTCGAAGGGATGGGATACGATGCGCAGCCTTGACGAACAGATGAAGATCATCACCCAGAAGGCCGAGGCGCGAAGGATGAGGAGAACGATCATACGGGCCGCGTGGGGCAACGGCATCGGCGTGGCTGCCTGTCTTGCTATGATCGCAGCCTTTTTCATCGCGCTTCCACGGCTTCATGTCGGCATGGCCGAATTCGACATGGCGTCCTATGGCGGTTATATCCTGCAAAATGAGTATGTTGGATATGTCATCATCGGCATCCTGGCGTTCGCGCTGGGTGTGTTTGTGACTTTGCTGTGCAGGCGCCTGTTGGATTTGCGCCACGGGGAGCGCGAACAAAAGTGAGCATGGAAACGATTCGCAACCTGGACAACATCGTCCAAATCGCCGTGCTGCTGACCGTCGCCGCCGGTGCGTTCCTGAGCCTTGGGAAGTCTGCGCGCCCCATGTCGATGGCGTTTTTTGCCCTCGGCATGACGACCTATCTGGTCAGCGACATCTATTGGATCGCCCACCTGCTGCTGAAGGGCGGATCCCGGCTGCCCTTTACCGCGGCGGATATGGGAGATTTCGGGCTTTTCCTGCTGCTCGCGTCGGCGTCAAAGGCAGTCTTTGAGGGCGATTCCTCGCGTCCGCCATTCGTGTTGACTGTGGCGGTAAGCCTCTTTGGCCTGTCAAACATCGCCCTGTGGACCGCATGGAACGGCGAATGGATCCGGAACCTGATCGGGGGCATTGCGCTGGGTTATTACTACTGGCGGGTGGCGCGTGACCTGTGGGCGGCAAAGGCGTTGTCCAGGCGGGAATGGCAGGGGCTGCTTGTCCTCTGTGTCGTGCTGATCGGGCTTTTGATTGGTTGGTTCTGGCTCACAGCGTCCTGGAGAAAACGGGTGGAGTATGGCTGCTATGTGCTGCTCTTTGCCGGTATTGTGTGGTTTTACGCAAAGACCGTGCTGGCGCTGCGGAGCGGTCGCTCCAAAGCAGCGGTCAGTCTGGCCTTCGCCACGCTGGCCTGGTCAGCCTGTACGATGTACATGTGCTGGGATCCCATCTACTACGCGGCGGACACGGCGTTCACGCTGACGGCGCCCCTGGCACTGTTGGCACTGAGACAGGAGGCGTGCGTCGCATGATCTACTCGGAATACCTGTTGCTGTGCATCGGCGTGCCGGTATTGCTCTCCAGCTTTTTTGTTCGGCGTGAAGCCCGGCGGTATTCTGTCCTGTTCCTGATCGGCATGGTCACCTGCCTCATCTCCGGCTACATCAGCGGATATTTACACCTGGTCACCGGCGGCACGCCGGAAGAAACCGCAGTATACATTGCGCCCATGGTGGAAGAGATATTAAAGCTGCTGCCGCTGCTGTTTCTGTTGTCGGTGCTGCGCGTGCCGCCGCTTTCACTGATGCAATGCGCGGCGGCGCTTGGAACGGGCTTTGCAACCTTTGAAAACTGCTGTTTTCTGTTGCAGAATGGCACGCAAAGCCTTACCTATACGCTGATCCGCGGACTGGCCGTCGGCGTGATGCACATTGTGAGCCTGCTGCTGCTGACGATGGGCCTCTCCACGGCTCGGCGATACAACGCGCTCTCAACGAGCAGTGTGATCGGCGCGCTCTCGCTGTCCGTGACCTTTCACGCGCTCTACAACCTCCTGGTCTCCGCGCCGGGAGCGCCCTCGATCATTGCCTATACGCTGCCTCTGCTGACGGCGCTCTTGCTCTATATCCCATTTCGCGGTATGACATCCGGAGACACATAGAAGCGGCAGACGTGATTTAACTGAATATTTACACACGGCACTGGCCAATTCAGGCGGCCAGTGCAATTTATATATGGGAATGTTTTGACAGGGAGGGACGGGCATGAAATACGAACTCGAAGAAGCGGTACTGGAAATTGAGCGTCGCGTTGTCGTCCGCAGGATGCGCCGTATTCAACGCAGGACGCGTCGCCTTTCGGCAGCCTGCCTGACGCTGTTTGCGCTCCTGCCTTATGTCCTGTATCAATGCGTCCAACCGGGGGCGAGGATCAGCGGAATGACGCGCTTTGGCGCGTATATGCTGCCTGCCGAAGCCGGTGGGTATGTGCTGGTTGGACTGATCAGCTTTGTCGCCGCGGTCGTCATCACAATAACGTGCATCCGATGTCGGGAAAAGCATCCGCCGGAGGAGTGAAACGCTGTACGGGCAAACCATAACACAGGAATTCAACCATGGGGAGGGCGTTCATACCATGAAAAAGATCATCGCGGTCATAATTGTCCTGCTGCTGTGCGGGATAGGCTGGGCGGAGCAGGCGGACGATCCCGTCGTCGTGCGGGTAGGGGATTTCAGCTATCCACTGAGTCTGGTTCAGCAGTCGCTGGACTCAGGTTTGAAGGCTTCCTCGACCTTGAATGGTGAGCAGCTATCGGACGAGGAAAAGGCGCAGATGGCCGAGGATGTCATCGGCAATATTGTGGGCATCGGCCTTATCGAGGCGAAGCTCACCGAGGCCGGACAGCACGATTTCACCGACGAGGAGATCGAGCTGATGAAATCCACCGCCTCCACGCGCTACGAGGAGCTGTGGCAGGGCGTCTACCAGATGATGGTGAAAAACGGCATGGACGTGACCGAGGCGGAGGTCTCGGAGGCCATGACGGAGGAGGGTTACGACATGGACGCCATCTACCGGGAGTTCGAGGTGTCGGAGCGCCAACGGCGGGCCATAGCGCTGTTCGTGCCGGAGATCCTGCTCACCGAGGACATGCTGGACGAGTATTACGAGTCTCAGTTCCTCGCGCCGGACCGGGAGCGCTACGCCGATGACATCCCGACCTATGAGCGGGAGATCCTGAATACGGACAGCGAATCCTTCTACACGCCGGAGGGCTATCGCGCCATCCGGCAAATACTTCTGGAATACCCTGACGACGTCGAAAAGATCATGAAGAAGGACAAGGCCAAGGTGCAGGAAATCGCCCAGGAGGTCGCAAGCGCCCTGACGAAGCTGACCGAGGTCGCCACCTCCGCGGACGACTGGTCAGAAATGGATGAGCCCAGGGCGGCCTATGACGCGGCCATGGCGAAGCTGGATGCGGCGAATCGGGCCTATGTGGAAAAGCTGCGGGAAGTGACGCTGCCGCTGATACAGGACACGCTGGACGCCATCGACGAGCGCCTGGACGCGGGCATCGACTTCAAGACGCTGATTTCCAAGTATAGCACGGATACCAGCGAGCGCAACGTCTCCGGCGCCGGATACCCCATCCATCCCAAATCCGAGGGCTGGCCGGCGGAATTCCTGGAGGCCGCCATGGCCCTGGAGAAGCCGGGGGACGTGTCCGAGCCGGTACTGACGGAAAAGGGCATCCACATTCTGTACTATGATTCCGACATACCCGCAGGGGACCACGCGCTGACGGAGGATGAGAAGGAGCTGCTGAAAACATCGGCGCTGCACTACTACCAGGTGGAACAGCTGCAAAAGCTGTTTGAAGAGTGGAAGCCGGAATACGACATCGAGACCCACCCGGAGCTGCTTGAATACTGATACCACCCCGCCCTACCTACGATCGCAGATACGGAGGATGACCATGAAGAAATGGATAGCCGCGCTGCTGGCGCTGATGCTGCTGTTACAAGCCCTTCCAGTGACCGCCCTGGCGACGGCGGTGTCTGGCAGACCGATCACCGAGGCCGAGCTGGCCAAGGCCTACGCGATAGCGGGTCTGAACGACGGGGCAGGCGTGTTTCACAACGGCATGGGCGTCAGCGCGTCGATGAATGCCCTGCAGCTGTCGGACTGGCTGGAGGAGATGCAGTCGGGCGACCTGTATTCCGTCGGACACATGCTGGCGCGGGTACATTCGGCGCTGGCCGACCTGAAACAGAGCGATCCTGAGACCTGGCGGCAGCTGACCTAGACCGACGAGGAACAGGCGCTGGTGGAGCGCTGCGACGCGCTGCAGCTGGAGGCGGAGGATCTTCGCCAGACGCTGCGCTTTACCCAGGACCGGCTGCAGGAGAACGTGTCCATGGTTCGGCAGATGGGCAGCCTGTTGGACGGTGGCCTGAGCTATGACCATGAGATCGTGCGCTACTCCGAACGCATCCGCAATGCCTCCGGCGACATCGGAAGCCTCCGGGATGAAATCCTCGCCGGCAGCGACGCGTGGAGCGCCAAAGTCGATACCTGGCAGAGCATCGTCAACGGCAGCTATACGGGCAACAGCGCCGTGGACGGCGCGATGGGCGATTGGATCGACCGCGTGTTCGCAGCCGGGAGCGTGCAGGCGAGCGCCCAGGTGAAGCTGTCCACCAGCGGCGCGTCCACCCGCGCCTCGCGGCTGAGCGCGGACGAGGGTGTGCTCGCGAACGACGGGCTGACGAGCACCACGGTCAAGGTGCTCACCAAGGACCAACTGGGTTTCCAGGTCTACAACGACGACGACCAGCCCGTGCAGGGGGTGGTCATCCGCCTGCGGGACGCAGATTCCACAAAAGACCCGATGAGCGCGACCACCGGCGCGGACGGCATCGCGGTGTTCCAGATCAGCGCCTTTACCGTGGACGAGGACGGCGACATGGCGCTGTGGATGGAGGCGGACGCGGAAGCGGCGGGCTACCGGAGCTTCTGCAATCCGACGATGGATGTCACAAAGGGCAGCGTCAATAAAGTCTGTCTGAAGGCAAACGACAATTCGCCCTACGTCTACAAGGCCGCCTTTAATAAGCATGACATCCGGTACAACGCGTTTGAAATGATCTACAGCAAGAATGTCGTGGAGAATTTCAATTTCGAACTGGAGACGCGAAACGCGACCGTCGCGCCAGTGCTGTGCCTGCTGGACAAGCACAACAAGGAAACGGTGTACACGCACGACGCGAAGCGATCCAAGGGCAACGTCTACGTCTTCCGGGACGCGTGGAAGAGTATAATCGACCCGGATAACATCGACGAAGTCTATTTCCGGTGGGGCGAGGGCGGCGATGCCATCGACGTTCTGTTCACGCCCATCCGCGGCGTGTTCGACGAACCGACGGATAAGTCGTCCGTTATCGGCGGCCTGGAGGGCGGTTTTGGGTTTTCCTTTGATATCCCGTGGTTCCCGGACGGGGTCACCCGATCGGTGGACGTAAGCGCGACGCCGCTGGAGGACTTCAAGCTCTCCATCGCCGTCGATCCGCTGGGCTCCGTGGTGCTCTCGATCGGCGGGAACACCAACTGGTTCGAAAAGATGAATGAAAATTGGCAGAACAAGGAGATGGCGGATTGGAAAAAGCTCACCAAGGGCATCGAAAAGGACTGGAAGCATTTTCGTGAGAACCGCGCCGACCTGAAGGATCATCTGGCGGCAAGACAGTATCCCTTCATGAGCTCGGCATCGCTGACGGCGGGCTTTTTCCTGCTCATCTCGGCCACATGGAAGGAGAAGGACGGCAAGACGTACCTCGAGGGCAAGGGCACCGTGGGCGGCACGGTGACGTTCGGCGTGGATGTGATCTGCTATGTTGTGGCGGCGGGCATCCCCTTATTCCTTGATTTTGGCCTATCGCTGAGCCTGACCCTTGCGCTGAGCCTGGTGAAATTCAACTTCACGCTGGAGAAAGACCCCGAAACGGATAGAATGACGGTCACGGATTTTGGCTGGGGCGTCGACCTGCACGCCAGCTTCTCATTCAATATCACGATCAGCCTGACGCTGGGCGCTGGCATCAAGGGGCTTTTGACCATCTGGGTAAGGGGCTCGGGCGGCTTCACCTTCTTCGGCAGCTGGCTGGAAGAGGGCTTTATGTTCACCATCACCGCCTCTGCGGGGATTTCAGGCGGCCTTACGCTGTTCTTCTTCTCGCTCAGCATGGACATCGTGAAGGGCGAGTGGCCGCTCTATCCGAAGAAAAAAAGCTATTCGCTGCTGGAGCACTATCTGCCCGGGGCGAACGCGGACGAGGACGAGCAGGCCGCGAACCCGGATGAACCCGAGACCTATCCGCAGCTGGTGCCGGAGCAAAAGGCGGAGCTTACGGACCTGAAGGGCACCGCGGGCGATTTTCGCACGCTGGTGCTGGGCAGTGACGTCTATGCCATCGTCCTCCAGGACGGGCGGATCCACTGGTACAACCTCGTGCAGGGCGTGGACGGCGACATAGCCGGCTTCCTGCCCGATTGCCAGGCCCGCTATGACGACGGCGCGAATGTTGCCGGGATGAAGGACTACGCCTTCGACGCCTGCGTTGCGTCCGCGTGGCGTAGCCCCGACGCCAGAGGTGTACAGGGGCACGCGGAGGACTTCATCGCGGTGGCCGGCCTGTGCGCGGAAAACCTGGACGAAAACGGCCGCCCGGTGGCAGGGGAAAGCGCTTATCTGTACACGCTATACCTGTGGCGGGCCACCGACGGCACGCTGGTGCCAGGCCTCAACGGCGACACGCGGCAGCTGACCGCCTTCCGGTCGGCCCAGATGGGCGGCGGCGAGGGCTCGATCTCGGATTACATCGGCATCCAGCCCGACATCATCCAAGCGGAATACCGAGTGAAGGACAATTCGGACAGCGCAGGCCTGCACCATTACAGGAGCTACGAAGCCTCCGCGCTTATCGAGTTCCACGAGTTGGACGACACGCAGGACGCGACGCAGGAGACGACCCAGGCGACGCTGACACTGAATACCACTTGCGACGATAATTGGGACACCGGAATCAACGACTATGTGCCGAAGATCGAAAAATACAGGCGCCTTGGCCTCGCGAACACCGTCAACTCCGACGCGGCCATCCCAAGCGGGGCGGGCGAAGATTATGCGCGCGTGTTCACCCGATACATCTCCGGGGACACATGGGTCGCCGTTAGCCGATCCGAAGGGGGCAACGGCAAGGACGGGGCCATTGAACTCTATTCCCCCTCAAAAATGAACGCCGCCGCGCAATCCGTGGTCCTGGCGAAGGGGGACATCTCCAGGTTCACGGTGGTGCCGAGCCTCTCCAACAACTCCGGCTGGACCCTGTTCTACGCGGACGACGCGGAAACGGACGAGGACTTCAACAAGTACATGCTGAAGGGGCTTCGCATCAGCCCCATCAAGTGGGACTTGGGTTACGACCGCTTCAGCACCGTCGAGACGGCATACGACGTTGATCTGCCAACGGACAACTTCAGGATCCGACAGGGCAGCTCCAACATACTGTACTGGGCGTCGACCGGCCCCACCGACCCGGACGGCAAGGCCCTGTACCGCATCCACTATGCCGCCTACGACTCGAACAGCAATACCCTGTCCGACGACACCGTGTTTGCGGAATTCAGCCTGCCCGACGGCATGGCGCTGCGCGACCTCTTTCTCACCGAGAACGGCACCTGGTACTTTACCGCAGGAGGCGTGCCCGATCCTGGTCCCAAGGACAACCCCACCATCACAAACGAGCTGAAACCCCTGACGCTCTACAGCTTCCCGACGCAGATGGCCCCGGTGCTGGAGCTAAAAAACCAGGTGGTAACGGATCTGCTGGTCTGCCCCGGCGATTTCGACGACATCACCGTCACCATCATGAACTCCGGCAACCTCCCCGCCACCAGCCTGAATCTGGATCTGATGGTGCTGGACAACGGCGAGCAGCGCGTGGAGACGCTGCACGCGGATCTGATGACGCCCCGGAATTCCTTCCTCGCCATGGCGGACGGCACGCCCGTCGTCACCGGCGAGAAGGCGTTTTACAGGCTGGAAGACTTTGAATTCACGGCGCGGCAGAGGGATTTTGTCATCAGCGAGCAAAAAACAAACTACACCTACAGAAACAGCGCGCAGGAATCCGTGAACAAGGAGGATGCGAATTCTGAGTACGTGAAGTCCAGCTTCATCATGCCCGGTTCAAAGGCGGTGTTTAAGGGCAGCATAAAGATCCCTGACGACTGGGAGAATGATGTGACTATTGAGCTGCGGTTATCCTCCTTCTCCAGCAGCCTGAACTGGGCGGGCGCCATGGCCGTCTCCAACGGCAGAACCGGCAGCATTGAGGCAGCACCCGGCGGGGATGCCGGAAAACCGACCGTGTTGTCTGCCTTGGACGACTTCGATGAAGTTACTTGGGTACGGGATGCCGAGACAAGTAAGATGATGCCACAAGCCGGCGGCACAAACGACCTGTACGGCAGACAGTTCTTTAAAGCTGTCGATATCCCTGAGAGCCTGAAGGTCAGCGCGTTCCACGATTTGGAGGTGCACCACCGAGTTTACCGTGGTTCCGGAAATGAGAGGATGCTGGCCATCACCGTGACAGATCACGCTCACACCGGCGAGAGCGTCCACCTCACCGCCGCCGTCTATGTGGATGACGCTGAAAATCCCTTCTATGTGAATCTGCCCTACGTTCCAAACGCGGTGTCCGACAACGTGACCCACACCTACGACATGCCCATCTCGGCATTGGTGGATCCGAACGCCTGCCAAAAGGCACGGATCGTGATCTTGGGCCTGGACGTCGAGGAATGCGCTCTGTCCAACAACGAGTTTACACTCTACCTGGACGGCAAGCCCGACCCGCTGATTATACTCAGGCAGCCCAGGGACGTTACGATCCAGGAGGGCGAATCGGCCTCCTTCTCGGTGGGTGTGACCGGCGGCGTTTGGCCCTACGGCTACCAGTGGCAGATATGGGACGCGAAGCACAAGAAGTGGGTGGATATCCCCGGCGCGACGGGTTCGGCGCTGTCCCGCGAGAAAGTCGAAAAGAAGTGGGACGGCGCGCAGTTTCGCTGCGTCGTCACCGACCGCGCTGGCACGACAGTCATAAGCGACTCGGCGACACTCCATGTTCGCGACAGCGTGGATACCGGCGATCACAGCAATCTGCCGCTGTACCTGAGCGTGGCGGTCATCGCGCTGGCGCTGCTGTGGCTGCTGCGCAGGCGGATGCGGCAGGCGAGGTAACAGAGGCATTCAACAATCAGGTTGTCATGGGGACGGTTCTCATGGGGACGGTTCTCATGACAACTTATTGATGATGAAAAGTTGTCAACAGAACCGTCCCCATGACAATACGTCCCCATGACAATAGAATGCGGCGACAGCAGCCTGGTGTACATGGTTCGCATCTGGTGCAAAGCCGAAGACTATTGGAATGTCAACTGGGATCTGACGGAGAACGGGAAGCGGCTGCTGGACAGGGAGGGGATAGAAATCCCTTATCCGCAAATGGATGTGCACATGAAATAACGCGGCCCGCCCGCGAGAGGCCGAGTCGGCCGACCGCCGCCGGGAGGGCCGGAATCGCGGTTTGGCAGCGGGACGCTTTGCATTGCCGCCACTGTTCAGGGCGAATCATGTGGATCGTCTCTGTTGCGTGAAAACCGGCAGTAGCTTAGAGTGTGTTTCTAAATGGGCTCCAGGTATTTTAGAAACGCTCGCTGTGCTACTGCCGTATGGAACCGTCCTCGCGCGTTACTGATGGCGGTTCCATACGGGCGGATCTTAAGCCTGCGACAAAATCAAGCACGCGCTGAAGGTCGGTCACGGGAAGACCGTTGATGGCTTCGGCGATATTTTTGAAGAGCGCATCGGTTGATTTCGGTGCGTCTGTTTTTATGTCGCATTCACCCAGCAGCTTGCCGACTGTGCAGCCCAGTCCGTGGGCGATCATGACCATGGTGTGCTCGGTTGGCTCGCTGGCGCCGCGCTCAATGGCGCTGATGGTTTGTTGGGAGACGCTGCTTTTGGCGCTCAATTCGCTTTGGGATAGTTTGAGGCGCTTGCGCTCATTTTTCATACCCTCTCCAAACAGCATTCATTCACCTTCTATACCATTATATAGGTATTATACTCAAATATTGGTTGACAATTAACTGGAATATTGGTATAATGTACCATTATATGAGTATTTGAGGGGTGGTGCGGACATGATGCAAAGTGACGGTGTGGTCAGGCGGCTGCTGGCGGAGGCCATCGATCGCTGGGGCGACGACAGGCAGATGATCGAGTGCTGCGAGAAGCTGGGAACGCTGATACAGGCCATTTGCAGGCGCTTCGACAAAGGCCCCGGCGCGGATGATGCCGGCGCCGGGGAGGCGATTGTGGAGGGAATGGTTGAGGTGGAGATCATGCTGGAGCAGCTGCGCATGATCCTGAATGTGGACCCGGCAACGGAGAAGCGTTGGACGGAGAGAAAGCTTCGGAACCTGATGCTGCGCCTGGGCGGGTGAGAAGAAGGCCGCACGCGAATGCGTGCGGCCCTGATTTTTTTTCGGATAATACAGAAGATCTGTCCGTGGGACAAGGGGACGGTTCGAAACCGCTGAAAAAGTAAGACAAGCGGTGAACTTGTGCCAAAGACTTCCTGACAAGCACCGATCTGACGTGGCGGCGACTATCAGTCGCCACAGGAAAGCGTGCATGGCGACTGATAGTCGCCCTAAAGGACTAACTGCGTGTCGCCGCTACGGAGCTTTGAGATTCGGAAGACGCGGGGCTTTTCAGTAGTCTCGGACGGTTCTCTTGTCCCGCCTACCGATCAGTATCAACGCCAGAAACCTTGGGCTGATCGCAGGAGAAATGGAACGGAGGAACCGTCCCCTCATTCCATATTCGCCCGCCATCCAACGATCAAGGCCGCGCGCTTATGCGTGCGGCCCTGCCTTATCTGCAACCCTACCCGTTCTTCTTCCGGGCCTCCAGCTTCTTCCTGGCCTCGGTGCCCAGGATGCGCTTGCGCATGCGGATCGACTTCGGGGTGATCTCCACCAGCTCGTCGTCGTCGATGAATTCCATGGCCTCCTCCAGCGTGGGGATGTGGACGCCGGTGATCTTCAGCGCCTCCTCGGCGGCGGCGGAGTTGCGGCTGTTGGTCATGTGCTTCTTCTTGCACACGTTCACGTCGATGTCGCCGGGGCGGGAGTTGCGCCCGATGATCATGCCGTTGTAGACCTTCACGCCCGCCTCGATGAACAGCTCGCCCCGGTCCTGGATGTTGAACAGGGCGTAGGGGGTGGAGACGCCGTCCTCCCAGGCCACCAGCGCGCCCACGTTGCGGGTGGGGATGTCGCCCTTGACCGGCTCGTAGTCCTCGAACACGGCGCTCATCACGCCCTCGCCGCGGGTGTCCGTCAAAAATTCGCTGCGGTAGCCGAACAGGCCGCGGGACGGCACGAGGAACTCCAGGCGCATGCGGCCCTCGCCGTTCATCGAAAGCAGCGTGCCGCGGCGGCGGCCGATCTTGTCGATCACCGCGCCGGAATACTCGGTGGGCACGTCGCACACCAGGCGCTCCATGGGCTCGCATTTGACGCCGTCGATCTCCTTGTACAGCACCACCGGCTTGGTCACGGCGAACTCGTAGCCTTGGCGGCGCATGTTTTCGATGAGGATGGACAGGTGCAATTCGCCCCTGCCGTACACACGGAAGGCGTCGGTGCTGTCGGTCTCCTCCACGCGCAGGGAGACGTCGGTCAGGGCCTCCTTCTCCAGCCGCGCCCGCAGGTGGCGGCTGGTCACGTAGGTGCCCTCGGTGCCGGCGAAGGGGCTGTCGTTGACGCAGAAGGTCATGGAGATCGTGGGCTCGTCGATCTTCACGAAGGGCAGCGGCTCGGCCATCGCCGGGGGGCAGATGGTGTCGCCGATCAGCAGGTCCGTAAAGCCGGACACGGCCACGATGTCGCCCACCTCGGCGCTCTCGGCGTTGACGCGCTTCAGGCCGTCGAATTCGAACAGGCCCGCCAGCCGCGCCGGGGCCGAGACGAAGGCGGAATCGTACACGCAGCGTATGGCCATCTGGCCCGCCTCGATGCGGCCCCGCTCGATGCGGCCCACGCCGATGCGGCCCACGTAGTCGTTGTAGTCGATGGTGGACACCAGTAGCTGCAGCGCTCCGTCCGGGTCGCCCTCGGGGGCGGGGATGTGCTCAAGGATCGCGTCGAACAGCGGCCGCAGGTCGGCGCCGGGCTGGTGCCAGTCGGTGGTGGCGGTGCCGGTGCGGCCCGAGGCGTAGATCACCGGGCTGTCCAGCTGCTCGTCGTTGGCGTCCAAGTCGATCAGCAGCTCCAGCGTCTCGTCCACCACCTCGTCGCAGCGGGCGTCCGGGCGGTCGGTCTTGTTCACCACGATGATGACCTTCAGGTTCAGCTCCAGCGCCTTCTTTAAAACGAAGCGGGTCTGGGGCATGGGGCCCTCGAAGCTGTCCACCAGCAGAAGCACGCCGCTGACCATCTTCAGCACGCGCTCCACCTCGCCGGAGAAGTCCGCGTGGCCGGGGGTATCCACGATGTTGATCTTCACGCCGTTGTAGTGCACGGCGGTGTTCTTGGACAGGATCGTGATGCCGCGCTCCCGCTCCAGGTCGTTGGAGTCCATGACGCGGTCCGCTACCTGCTGGTTCTGGCGGAACACGCCGCCCTGCTTCAGCATTTCGTCCACCAGGGTGGTCTTGCCGTGGTCGACGTGGGCGATAATGGCGATGTTGCGCAGATCGTTGCGAGTGATATTCAATGTGGTTACCTCTTTTCGGTGTGTATGCTCTTTGCGAGGGAACAGGGAACAGGGAACAGGGAACAGGAATGGCGGCTGGCGCGCGGTCGTATAGCGGCGGCGACTGCGTTGCCATTTGCGGCGGTGGCTTCCAAAGCCTTCCCCAGCAGGCGAAGCCTGCGGTTCAGGGTGTGCGCAGCCATGCCCTTGGGCGGAAGGTGGATTTCCCGGAAAATGCTTGCATTGTTCCGGGAAAGACGGATGAGGTCGTTCTCCTGAAAGAAACCACGCAAACTGTCGATGCCGCAGGGGGAACGACCTCATCCGACCCGGCCTTACGGCCAGCCCACCTTCCCCTGAACCGCTCCCTGCGGTCGCTGGGGAAGGCTGTTCCATACATATACCCTGTTCTTCCGTTGTTTTTCGATCATTCCATCTCGTCGGCTGACATCCGGTCCGCGGTCTCGGCGAGGACGAGGCCCTCGTTGTTCTCGCCGGCCAGGCGGATGCTCCACTCGTTTTCAAACATCAGCACCGGGCGGCCCACCCGGTCCTCGGCGATGGCGGTGGTGCTGGTCAGGCGCAGCTTTTCAAGGGGCTTGGGGGTTTCGACCACCCAGCGCACGAAGCGGAAGGGCAGGTTTTCCCGGGTGATGTTCACGCCGTATTCGCCCTTCAGGCGGTACTCCAGCACGTCCATCTGCAGCACGCCCACCACGCCGGCGATCATCTCCTCCCGGCCGATGTTGGGCCGCTTGAAGGTCTGGATCGCGCCTTCCTGGCTCAGCTGGTTGATGCCCTTCAGGAACTGCTTGCGCTTCATGCTGTCCTCGGGGCTGACCCGGCAGAAGAACTCCGGCGCGAACAGCGGGATGCCCGAGTAGCGCACCGGGGAGCCGGTGCAGATGGTGTCGCCCAGGCGGAAGATGCCGGGGTCGAACAGGCCGATGATGTCGCCGGGATAGGCGGTCTCCACCGTCTCGTGCTCCTGGGCCATGAAGGTCTGGGGCTGGGCCAGCTTGACGCGGCTGTTCGTGGAGGAGTGCCACACGGTCATGCCCTTCTCGAACACGCCGCTGCACACCCGCATGAAGGCCAGCCGGTCCCGGTGGGCCGGGTTCATGTTGGCCTGGATCTTGAAGATGAAGCCGGTGAACTTCTCGTCGGCGGGGTCGATGGGGCCGATTTCCTCGGCGACGCGGGGGGTGGGGGACTTGGTGTAGGTCAAAAACCGGTTCAGGAACGGCTCCACGCCGAAGTTGTTGGTGGCCGAGCCGAAGAACATCGGCGTCAGCTGGCCGGCCAGGATCTTGTCGAGGTCGAATGCGTCCCCGGCCACGTCCAGCAGCTCGATGTCCTCCACCAGCTTGTCGTAGTAGGTCTGGCCGATCTTGGCGGGGCAGTCGGGGTCGTCGATGGAGACGGTCTCCACGTTGACCTGGCCCTGGCCGTGGTCGCCGCCGCTGTACAGCTCGATCAGCCGCGTGTCCCGGTGGTAGACGCCCTTGAAATCCCCGTGGATGCCGATGGGCCAGTTCACCGGGCAGGAGCGGATGCCCAGCACCGATTCGATGTCCTCCATCAGCTCGAAGGGGTCGCGGCCGGTGCGGTCCATCTTGTTGATGAACGTGAATATGGGGATCGAGCGCAGCCGGCAGACCTTGAACAGCTTCACGGTCTGCTCCTCCACGCCCTTGGCGTTGTCGATCAGCATGACCGCGCTGTCCGCCGCCACGAGGGTGCGGTAGGTGTCCTCGGAGAAGTCCTGGTGGCCGGGGGTATCCAGTATGTTGATGCGATAGCCGTTGTAGTCAAACTGCATCGCCGACGACGTGACCGAGATGCCGCGCTGCTTCTCGATCTCCATCCAGTCGCTGGTGGCGTGGCGGGCGGTCTTGCGGGCCTTGACGCTGCCCGCCAGGCGGATGGCCCCGCCGTACAGCAGCAGCTTCTCCGTCAGCGTGGTCTTGCCGGCGTCGGGGTGGGAAATGATGGCGAAGGTGCGCCTGCGCGCCACCTCGGCCTGCAATTCGGGATGGGACATGGTCTTTTCCTCCTCGTTTCTCGCTTTGCTATTTCCGTCAACCGAAGCCAGTTATCAGATTGGCCCGCGCATGGCAATATCCCCCTGTATAAAAATCACAACCTACATTGTAGTATTGCCCGCACGGGCGTGTCAATCGCGCGGGGATACTGATTGCGTTAATTATCACAGACGAACACCGGGGGGAACACAAGGGGAAGGTTCTTCTGGGACAAGGGGACGGTTCTTCTGTCCCATTTTTCGCGAGACCATTCGAAGGTTTCAGGCGATAATCCGGTTGGAAGTGGGACAAGAGAACCGTCCCCTTGTCCCACATTTCCGTCATTGACAACGCGCGCCTTGTGTAATACAATGTATTGCAGAAGGAGCGTGATTTCCATGACCATGACCCTGCGCATTTCCGACGAGGATTCCCGGCTGATCAAGGACTTTGCGAAGCTGCACGGCATCAGCGCCAGTGAATTCATGCGCCGCGCCGCGTTGGAGAAGATCGAGGACGAGCTGGACGTTCGCGCCGCCGAGAAGGCCTACGCCGAGTACCTGGCCGACCCGGTGACCTACAGCCATGAGGAGATGGGGCGGTTGCTGGGCCTTTCGGAGGATGCTGACGCATGAGGTATTACACAGTCGAGTATTCAAAGGCCGCGTCCAAAGCGCTGTTGAAAATGGACAAGTCCGTCTCAAGGATGATCTATGGTTGGGTGAACAGGAACCTCGTCGGCACACCCAATCCCCGCGCCCACGGCAAGGCCCTGACCGGCAACCTGGCGGGGCTTTGGCGCTACCGGGTGGGCAACTACCGGCTGATCGCAGACATACAGGACGACCGGCTGGTGATATTGATGCTCGAGGCGGGGCACCGGGGGGAGATTTATCAGTAGCGGCTGTGACGCTTCTGGGACGATCGATGTGCGATACTGTGCCTGTAGCCAAGCGAACCACTGCGGCGATCCCGCCGCGACAGGATGACTATATAAGGGAGGTTTTAACCATGACGAACGAAAATCAGAAGGAACTCATGGAATCTGAATTGGAAAAGGTTTCCGGTGGCCTCATATGCCGTCGCGAGCTCAAGCCGAAGGACAAGCCGAAATCTGCGGAAGACAACCTGAAAAATCCGGAAGGGTCTGAGAGGAAGTTTTCTAAAGAATAACCCCTCGCCTGCAGATTTGACCGACGCCGCCTGCCGGGTCACATACAATTGATCCGCGAGGCTCTGCTGGGTCAGGCCCTTCGCCTGCCTCAGCATGCGCACGTTCTCGCCGAATTCAGCCATCGTGAAACCACCCTTTCAATCGAAATTCTCCCGCGGGTCGATTCCATTATAGCTTCGCGAGGGCCAAAAAGAAAGCAACACCCGCGATTTGGGTGTTGACAGTCTGGTGACAGCGCGAAGAAACGCAAAAAACACAATGAAAGGCGGCACCAGTCACCCGTGGGACAAGAGAACCGTCCCCTTGTCCCAAATCGTCCCATGACAACCGATCATAATAATATGAGTACTATGCCGTCACTATCGAGGGCATAGCCTCTTGCATGGAGGGTATCTCCGTTCGCTCGCGGGCATACTGCATAATGCTTTCCTTGCCCTTGCTGTTTAAGCTACGGAAGATACCCAGGAGCTCCACTTCATCATCGGTCAACCTATTGGCTGGATTTGGATAACGAATATCTGTCCTTCCCATGAGATAATCCACGGACACGCCAAAGTAATCGGCTATGGCCTGTCGAACTTCCTCAGAGGGGATGACCTTGCTCTTCCCTTCATATTTCCCAATAGAAGATCGATCTATATTAACTATCTGTGCGAGCATTTCCTGTGTGATACCCCGTTCTTTGCGCAGAGCCTTTAATCTTATCCCAAACATACGCTTTCACCACTCATATCACTATTATAGTGAAATAAATTCACTAAAACAACGATATTGGATAGACGTGAATAGAATTCAGAATTTCTCTTGACAATCTGAATTCTATTCACTATAATGAGAAATATATTCGGAATACAGGGGGATTTCAGGTGAATGCTTTTGTAGAAATGAGAAAAAAGAAGGGGTATTCCCAGGGAAGCGTTGCGGCCACGATCGGCGTGGAGCGTTCAACGATTGCAAAGTGGGAAACAAACGCAGCGAAGCCTCGCGTTGATCACCTGATAGCTCTGTCAAAGTTGTATGATTGCAGTATCGGAGATTTGCTTGACGAGGAGTTGAAAACGGCGGAGGAATAGAATGAATCCTGGAAGGAAGGCAACAGCGTGAAGAAAATCGCATATATAAAGAGAATCAGGCCGCAGTTGGTTTTTCTGGGCATCGCGCTCATCATCATTTCCATATTTTGTGTCTTTGCAGAGAGCAAATTTGACTTGACCACACAGAGGAAAACAGCAAATGCACCGATCGTTCCCGAGAGTGAGTGGGTATTTACACAGGAATTGAAGGATGTGCAAACGGACACCTTGTCTGCTATCAATATACAGTTTGGTGCGAATGACAGGCAAAACAAGGGGAATATTCACGTCGAAATCCATGAAAACGATGAATTGCTCGAGGATTGGGACCGCCTGTCCTCCATGGCATCGGCGAACTCATACCTGACGTTCAAGTTTGACAAGCCCGTTGCTGTGAACAGCGAGAACAAGTATCAGTTGATCATTCAACAGACCTATGAAGGAGACAATGGATTATCGCTGTGGACCAATAAGGAGGATACCGCAGGCTATGTCCTGGACGGGGAAGCCTTTGAGAACGGTTCGATCTGCTATACGTTGACCTATCGAAACGAACATAAAAAAGCTCTGGTTATCATCATAGGCGTCGCTGTTTTTGTGATGATAGCGGCGTTGATCCTGCTCAGAGCGAATGAAGTGGCCTTAATGGCCACCATACTGTTTGCGCTGCTTGTTTCCTATATGATTATTTGTCCCCTGGGAATGGCGCCTGACGAGGGCAATCATTTTTTCAGGGCCTATGAAGTGGCCAACGTCAGCTTGATATCAAGGCATATGGGTGAAAACGGCAGGGGTGGCAATGATCTGCCCAGGGCAATTTGTCAATACGCCGACAGGGAAGCGGAACTCGATCGCAACGATGTTGAGGCCGTCTCTTTCGTCAATACGGCCCTATATGCGCCGCTGACCTATCTGCCCGAGGCCACCGGGATCAAGATAGCCGGCTTGTTTACAAACAATGTTTCAAAGATTTTTTACGGCGGGAAAATCGCAAACGCGCTGTTCTGCTTTGTGCTTTGCGTATCGGCCCTTGCGCTCGTACCCTTCGGGCGGAAGATACTGTTTGTAATCATGTGCTTTCCGATGACCATTCAGGAGATGGTTACGCTGACGCCGGACGGCTTCACGATATCGCTATGTCTGTTTTTCCTGGCGTATATTCTAAAGCTCTCGTATGGGAAAAAGCCAGTGCGGGCAAAGGATGTGATCATACTGTCGGTGATCGGCATTATCATATCGCTGTGTAAAATCGTCTATGTGGTTTTGCTTGCGTTGATCTTCCTTATCCCACAGAAGCGGTACAAATCCAAGCGCCAGTGGCTGTTGTTTAATGGCATGTTAATATTCGCCGCGGTCGTGCTGAACCTGATTTGGCTGAAAATATCCTCGGGCTTCCTCATTGAGTTCAAGCCGGGCGTTGATTCACCGGCCCAGGTCGCATACGTGCTGACGCATATCTTCGATTACTATGTCGTCTGCGTCAGGTCGCTGTTGAACAACCTGTTGTTTTGGACATCCACCATGATCGGTTCGTCAATGGGGGCTCTAAATATTACAATCAGTTCTGCGGTGTGGCTGACCATGACCGTACTGCTGGTATACGAGACCTGCGTCTGTCAGGAGAACGACCTGAATGTGAAGCCTTATCACTCGCTGATACTGCTGCTGACCTTCCTGGCAGGGGTCGCTTTGATCTTTACGAGTCTGTATGTCCAGTGGACGCCCCTGAAAAACGAAACCATCAATGGCATTCAGGGAAGGTATTACACACCTTTGATCGGCTTACTGGCATACAGTGTCGCACTCATGCGCCAGAAGGCACTGAATGACGGCGGCATTCGCGTGAAGGCACAGTATCCGATTTCATATGCAGCCTTGCTTGTGCTGCTATGCAACGGTATGACATTGCTCGACGTGATATATTATTACATCAACAGGATTTGAGGCAAACCAATGATGTACAAAATAGCGGTGCTGATACCGTGCTACAACGAGGAAAAGACGATTGTGAAGGTGATCGAGGACTTCCGGGGGGCGCTGCCGGAGGCCGCGATCTATGTCTACAACAACAATTCCACGGACAGGACGGCGGAGTTGGCGGAGCAGGCCGGGGCGATCGTGCGCAATGAATACATGCAGGGCAAGGGCAATGTCATACGAAGGATGTTCCGGGAAGTGGACGCGATGTGCTACATCATGACCGACGGTGACGACACCTATCCGGCGGAGAACGCGCCGGAGATGGCCGCCCTGGTGCTGGACCGGCAGGCGGACATGGTCGTGGGCGACCGGCTGTCGTCGACGTATTATTCGGAGAACAAGCGACCGTTCCACAACTTCGGCAATACGATCGTCCGGAAGAGCATCAACGTGCTGTTCCACAACGATATCAAGGACATCATGACGGGCTACCGTGCGTTCAGCTATGAGTTTGTCAAGACGTTTCCTGTGCTTTCCCGGGGTTTTGAGATCGAGACGGAGATGAGCATACATGCCATCGACAAGAACATGCACTGCGAAAACGTCGTCGTAAGCTACAGGGATCGCCCGGACGGTAGCGTATCAAAGCTGAACACGTATTCGGACGGGATCAAGGTGCTCATGACCATCGTGCGGCTTTACCGCACCTATAAGCCGCTGGGCTTTTTTGGCATCGTTTCACTGATACTGGCGCTGCTGTCCACGACCTTCTTCATACCGGTGACGGTGGAGTACATAAAAACGGGATTGGTGCCGGCGTTCCCGACGCTGATCATGTGCGGGTTTACGATGCTGGCGGCGATCATATCGCTGTTTTCGGGGCTGATGCTCCAGACGATGCAGCAAAAGAACCGACAGGACTTTGAAATCGAACTGCTGCATGTTTCGAACATGAAGAAGAAACGCCTGAAAGCCAACTGCGGGACTGGGGAAAGCTTGCGCGAGAAGGCCGGAATTGTCAACGGGGACAATTCCCTTTAATTAGTTGTCGATTGTCAATGGGGACGGTTTGTGCGAAAGAAAACGTGCAAGAGAGTATTCTGGGACAAGGGGACGGTTCTCTGGGACAAGGGGACGGTTCTCTTGTCCCGCTTTCAACCAGGATTTTCGCCTGACATTGTTGGCTGATCGTGGGAAGAATGGGACAAGAGAACCGTCCCCTTGTCCCACCGTGCGTCTGCGGATGTTGCCATTGACAAAGCCCTCCCCGTGGAATACAATGTAGGCTACAAGGAGGTCTTATAAGATGAAAAAAATACTGACATGCATGCTGCTGCTGGCGCTTGTGCTTTCCACGGCCTGCGCCGAGCAGAAGAAATCCATCACCACCGGCCTGCCCACGGACCAGGCCGAGGCGCGGATCATGATCTGCCAGATGGACAACGAGCCCGGCGCGCGGCCCCAGAAGGGCATCGGCTCGGCGGACATCGTCTATGAAACGGAGATCTACGACGGCGGCTATACCCGCTATACCGCCGTGTTCAACGACACCATCCCCGAAAAGATCGAGGCCATACGCTCGGCGCGAATCGTCCACGCCGACATCTGCAACGAGTACCAGGGCGCGTTTATCCACTACGGCGGGCAGAAGTATCCCGGCAGCGACGTCTACCACACCTTCACCATACTGGAGGGCTTCGGCCCCCGCTATGACGGCATCAAGGGCGACAAGGATTTCTACCGGGACAAGAGCCGAAAGGCGCCCAACAACGTCATCTGCAACCTGAAGAACATCTACGACCGCACCGACTGGAGCACCGTCACCTGCCGCTCGCCCCTGAGGTTCACGGGCAAATTCAGGGTCCCCGGCCAGGGCGATGCTGTCACGAGGTTCCGCGTGCCCTACCGGAAGGGCTATGTGCCTTCCTACGAATGGGACGACGCGCTCCAGAAGTATCGGCGGCTCTACAACGACAAGCCCTTCGTGGACGGCGAGACCGGCGAGCAGGTGCTGGTGGACAACGTCATCGTGCAGCACGTGGAATACAGCTGGTTTGAGGGGGAATCCGATCGGCCCAAGGTGAAGCTGCGGGGCGAGAACAAGTGCGACTACTTCATCGGCGGCAAGCACTTCACCGGCACCTGGAAGCGCTCCAGGATCCGCAACAACACGGTCTATTACGACGACAACGGCAAGAAGGTCAAGCTCAACCCCGGCACCACCTACATAGAGGTATTGCGGCTGGAGCGGGAGATCGAGATCGAGGGATAAGGCCGCAAAACACATGGGGACGGCTCCAACAGCATTGAGATAACGATGATGCCTCGGATTACCAACCGGTAACCGAGGCATTTTTTTATTGTTTTATGGACAATGGGACGGTTCTTCCGTCCCATTTTTCGCGCGAACAATTGAAGGCTTCAGGCGATTGTTCCGTTTGGAAGCGGGACAATAGAACCGTACCCTTGTCTCGGAAAACATCCATGAAGCTCACGCCGCCTGTCGGCACTTGCGGTACAGCGTCCGCGCCATCACGCACAGCAGGCACAGCGTGGCCAGCTGGGCGGAGGCGGTCACCAGGGCGTTGACGGTCAGCAGCCCGCCCATCTCGTCCGCAAGGTCAAAACCCACGTGGATGCTGTAGGCCACGCTGACGAGGGACAGGACGCCGCCACCGGCGCAGATGGCGTAGACGGCCCAGGGCCGAGACGGGCGGTCCCGCAGGAAGAAACGGACGACGCAGCCGCCGGCCAGCGCCTTCAGCAGTAGAATCGCCATGTTCCCGACCCGGGGCGTCATGGAAAGCGCGTCCGCCAGCGCCGCGCTTCCGAACCAGACCGCGGCAATGGCCGCGGCCACCTTCGGCGTCAGCCGGTCCCGGATCGACATCAGCGCGCCATATCCGAACAGCGCGGCCAGCAGCGCCGCCCTGAGTACCTGGACGATGCCGACAGGGGACCCTGACCAGCCGGTCACGTCCCGAAGGCCTGTCAGAAACCACAACAGTCGGACCAGGTAATCCGCAAAGCCAAAGGCCAGCGCCGCCGTCTGTGCGCCCTTCGCCACCGGCGATTCCAGCACCGGGGCCTTTTGAGCGTACTGTCTCATATCCTCCTGGGACAGCAGCGCGTCCATCGTGCTGTCCAGAACCTCGGCGAGCTTCTTTGCCGTCATCAAATCGGGGTACCGGGAGCCGCCCTCCCATCGGGAGACCGCCTGCCGGGTCACATACAGTTGATCCGCGAGGCTCTGCTGGGTCAGGCCCTTCGCCTGCCTCAGACTGCGCACGTTTTCACCAAATTCAGCCATCGTGAAACCACCCTTTCAATCAAAATGCTCCCGCGGGTCGATTCCATTATAGCTTCGCGGAGGCCAAAAAGAAAGCAACACCCGCGATTTGGGGTGTTGACAGTCTGGTGACAGCGCAATACCGGAAGGATTTGCTTGCGATCTGACTCCCATTGTGGTAGAATAAACATGGAAGGCGGTGGTTAGAGAATGGCCAGGGCACAGACGCAGTACAAGGACCGTCTGTTCAGCTTCATCTTTGGCAGCGACGAGCATAAGGACTGGACGTTGAGCCTCTACAACGCGGTCAACGGCTCCAGCTATGACGATCCCGAGTCCATCGTCATCACCACCATCCGGGATGCCCTCTACCTGGGCATGCACAACGACGTCTCGTTCATCATTTCCAACGAAATGAATATGTTTGAACAGCAGTCGACCTTCAACCCCAACATGCCCCTGCGCATGCTTCAATACGCGGGCAGCCTGTACGAAAAGGACATCACCCTGCGGGGAAAGAACAAATACAGCAAGACCATCATCCCCTTGCCGGTGCCAAGGCTGCTGGTGTTCTATAATGGCAGGGATGAGATGCCGGACGAAACCGTGCTCAATATGTATGACGCTTTCCCGCCGGAACATCGCAAAGACGCAGACATCTCGGTTCGCGTCAGGATGATCAATGTCAACAAGGGGCACAGCGGTCGCACGATGGCCCTTTGCCAGCCCTTGGCTGAATATGCCTGGATTGTCGATCGGATACGGGCGCTGGAGGCGGACGGGAGCCTTGAGGACGCAATTGGCATTGCGATCGACGAGATGCCGGACCACTTTTGCATCAAACCCTATTTGGAAGCACACCGAGCGGAGGTGAAGGCCATGCTTTTGACCGAATACAATGAAGCCAGGCAGATGGAGCTCTTCTACAGGGAAGGCCACGAAAAGGGGCAACGGGAAGGGCGCAGGGAAGGACGCAGGGAAGGACGCAGGGAAGGACGCAGGGAAGGACGCAGGGAAGGGCAGGCTATGATTTCCAGCCTCATGGAGCGGCTGTTGTCCGCCGGTCGGATCGAGGACGCGAAGCGGGCTGCCAGTGATCCCGAATACCGCGAGCAGCTGCTCAAGGAGCTGTATATGAACTGAAGCAAAACACGCGGGGACAGTTCGAGACTGCTGATAAAAGCCGCATGATGTGATATGTTGATCGATCGCGAATGCAAATATTCATTTCCTTGTTGATTGATCGGGTATACCCTCCCAGATTATTCGAGAATTTGAATATTGTTTGCTACGAAATTCATTCATTTCAGTAGATGGCCTGCTCGCCGGCCTCGCGGATGGAATTGTCCACCTCGCGCTTGGCCTTCTCCACCATCTCCTCGAGTCAACGGGGGCGGTTCTGGTTGACTCCACATTTATGCAATATGAGTCAATGAGAACGTCCCCGGTGTCATGTGCCTGTTCCCATAAATACTATATTTGATGTTGCTATTTCCCATTGTATTTCTTAATTATATCAGCGATCATTTGAACCTGCTTATCGAAATCTATTTTAGCCGATTATCAAAACAATTCTCGCATATGCTTAATTTTCGGCAATTTTGTATTTCCTCCAAATCTAAGCCTTTTGCCATTTTCGGGTAAAATTGTTTCTTGCATTTTTTACACTCCCAATGTTCGAAATGATTGCTCACAAAAGATGCTAACGCTTGACCGCCCATATTGTCATCAAAAAAGGTTATTTCCCCTGGTAACTCAAAGGCTCTTTCAATGCCATCATCATCAAATCGCACTGAGATTGTCTCTGCATTATTATAAGTCTTGGTTATCAGGCCAACTCCATATTTCTGATGCAGTATTTGCTTCCCGACTAATTGTTTGGATTCATCTTTGTTATCCTCTGTTGATGATTGCGTTACCCATTTGAACTCTTTGGACATATTCTTTGCGCCCTCCAATTAAATCTACCATGTTTTGTTCATGCAATCACAGCACTTACTCCACATACGGTTGTATATAGTTGTATATAATGGTATTTCTTTAAAGCCGCGGGGACGGGTACCTTGACGCATTCATGTGAATGGTTGAGTAAGTGTTCCTGTCCCCATGACACCGCTTGACGATATCACGGGCGAGAATCAGCAATAATAACCGATCTCTCCGAAATGGTCGTGCCATTTTCGTACAAATTCCTCTGCGTTCGCCTCGACGACACGCAGCAATCTGCTCAACACGTGCTCGGGTATCTTCGATTTGTTGTGGCATAGCAAAGCCCGTCCGGTGGCGGTGATCCACACCTTGGTGGCGTCCGGCGTGGGACGGCCCTCAACGATGTGTATGTGAACCGGCTCCAGCGGGTCTGATTCGTTGGACCAGAAATAGAAGGTGTAGGGGCCGATTCTAAGCAGTTGTGGCATTCAGTATTCCTCCGTCCCGGGCAAATTCCAGGATCAGGTGGGCGTTGTTGCGCACCAGCTGGCGAAAGTAGTCCATCTCGGATTCTGAATATCCGTGTATGCCCTGCCAGGCGTAGTCCGGCAGCCAGCAGACCGCACTGTGGAAGCCGTCTTTTTCATCCGGGGTCTCGATGTACACCTTGACCCTTCCGTCCGGTTTCTCCTCGGAATGGGTGATCTCGGTATCGTCGTTCAGCGTCATGTAGGGATACATCATAAAAAACCGCCTCTCCTTCACAGTGTATTTTACCATGCCGGGGGGAAAAGGGCAATAGAGCCGCGGAAAAAACTCGTGGGACAAGGGGACGGTTCTTCCATCCCATTTTTCGCGCGATCATTCGATGGTTTCAGGCGATTATTCTGGTTGGAAGTGGGACAAGAGAACCGTCCCCTTGTCCCACGAAAAAGCCGCCGCCTCCCCAAAGGGCAATGTCATCAACTTAAGCTGTGCGGTCTCCAAAAGCCTTCCCCTTGGAGGGGAAGGTGGGCCGCCGCTTGCGGCGGGTCGGAAGAGGTGTCCACGCGGGGATAAGATCGTCAATAGGAATAGACGAACGAGGCGTAATGGGGACA
>CACWZI010000030.1 GCA_902765305.1 uncultured Eubacteriales bacterium | reverse complement strand
GGGCGCTTTGTGTTCGTGGAGAATCACCTGTGCCTGGCGGATAGGCGATTCGTTACAATGGGCATGACACAAAGTGCCAGCGTGCGGACCGCCCGCCTGACGGACTATGCACGGAGTCATATAGACGAGTGCTGCCTTGCGTTCCGGGAGCGAGGCACCGCTGCGCATAGGTATTATGATGGCTTTCTCAACAAAGAGATCTGCGGATTCGTCAAGGATTACCGGTTTGATCCGCTGAGAACGCCCGAGGAGAACGCACAGGCAATGGCAGAATATAGCGAAATCACAGGAAATCTGCCGAATGGGTTTGGACAGACTCTGAAATACCACATGAAGCGTGTGAAGGTCACCACGGAAAAACTGGCGGAGGCCATGGAGATTTCGCCGCGTGTGGTCTATGAATATCGAAAAGACAGCCTACCCAGAGCAAGCCTTACGGCACCGGCTGATGCCAAGACGCTCGTGCCCCTGGCGCAGCCAACCAAGAGAAACGTGATTATCATGTCCCTGCTGATGCACCTGATGCCTGACTGGTCGAAGCACTTTTTGAAGCAGGCACACTATGAACTGGACTTGGGATCGCGGGAAGAGCTGGCCTGGAGCTGTGCGATCCAAACAAGCTATATGTGTGAGATTGAGCAAATCAACCTGCAGTTCAGGTTGCTCGGGGTGACGGCGTTGACTTCATGCTTTCCCGACAACAGCGCAGCGTAGGATTATCGGATGCCCGGACTGGCTTGATTGCCGGTTCGGGTCTTTTTTATTTTTGGCAGGCGCATTCTCAAAACCTGAAGTGATTGCTTCAGGTTTTTTGGAGAAATGGATGATCTAAAGGATGATTTTTGAATCACACACAGGCAAAAAATGCAGAAAGGAGCCGCGCCATGGCGCGCTTTCAGTGATAATTATCGGATTGTGCAGGAATCGAGTCAAACTGTTAACATCCGATCCTGAAGTAATTACTTCATGTTTTTTCGTCTCGAAACCCTGTAGAATTCAACCAGTTCCAAGGGAAACAGCATAGAGCGCACTGCAGGCGCGCTGCTTCTCAAGAACGTTGGATGCATCCAAGAGACTCAACGAACCAGCAGGACGGACAAGGCCGAGCGACCTCCAGCGCGGGCAGCGCCGGGATGAGCAGCACGACTGCCTCCGTTCGGGGACAACAGGCCGACAGGCCGGTTCAGATCAGTTGATTGGAGGCAATAGCATGCAGCTCAATTCCCTTACCTGCCCCGCAGCGATGTTCAATCGCATGGCGGAGGTCACAAAGCTCCTCTTCAAAGCAGCGCGTGTGCGTGTCGAGTTTACGAAGGAAGGCTGGCAGCAACTTCTTCGGCTTCACCCCTCTCCCGTGTCTGCGTACATCGCCTCCTATGAGGAGCGCGGCATCCACCTGGACAGCGAGTGCCAGGAGGTGTGCTACCAGTCCGGCCTGTTCCTCATCCTGCGCAAGGAGCACGGGGTCTGGTACGTCACCGACGTGTACACTACTGGTGAGGACGCTGGCTTTGTGCCGGTGTATTTCTGGACGCGCATCAAGCGTGGCTTCCGGGTGCTGGCGGCGCGTGTGCTGATTTGTTGGCAGCGGCTGACGAAGCGGATGCAGGATAACGAAAAGACTGTATCAGGAGGAACAATTCATGAATAACAAGCAGACAAGGCTCGTGACGGCGGAGGCCGTCCGCAGGGGCCACCCGGACAAGTTCTGCGACCAGGTCGCGGACGCTATCCTAGACGCACACCTGAGCTATGACCCCAACGCCAGGGTGGCTGTGGAGGTCATGGCCACGGCGGGCAAGATCACCATCGGCGGGGAGATCACTTCCCGGGCTTCCATTAACTATGAGCAGGTCGTTGCTGGGGTGATGCACAGGATCGGCTACAGGTGGCACGATCTGTGCGAGGACGAGCGGGATGAGCTCGACATCCAGATATCTGTGCACGAGCAGTCCACGGACATCGCCGCGGCGGTGGACGGGCGCTTTCCCGACAGCACCCTCGGCGCTGGCGACCAGGGTATCATGTACGGATACGCGACGGACGAGACCATGGCGCGGATGCCCCGGGTATTCCTGATCGCCCAGAAGATCTGTATGCTGCTGGATGAAGAGGCGGCCCACACGCCCTGGCTGGGTGTGGACGGCAAGGCGCAGGTATCCCTGAAATACGAAGGCGACCGTGTCTTTGTCCACACCATCGTGGTCTCCGTGCAGCACGCGCCGAACGCGCCGGAGGAACGGCTCCGCAATCTGGTGACGCAGCTCGTTTATCAGGCTGTGGGCCGGGCGGACATGTGGGACTCCAACTCGAAGCTGCTGGTGAACCCCTCGGGCAGGTTCGTGCTGGGCGGTCCAGCGGCAGATACCGGCATGACCGGTCGCAAGCTGGCCGTGGACCAGTACGGCCCCATCGCGCACATCGGTGGCGGAGCGCTTTCCGGGAAGGACGCCACAAAGGTGGACCGTTCCGGAGCCTACGCGGCGCGGTGGATCGCCAGGAACCTCGTCGCCGCGAAGCTGTGCAGGGAGTGCGAGGTGCAGCTGGTGTACGCCATCGGGATCGCCTATCCAATTGGCCTGACGGTGAACACTTTCGGCACCGGCGCAAAGTCTGACAGCGAGCTGGCGAAGCTGGTCTGGCGCGTGTTCGACTTGCGGCCCGCCGCGATCATCAACCGCCTGAAGCTGACCACGCCCAACTACAGCTTGGTGTCGTTGTACGGTCACTTTGGCCGATTGGATCTGAACCTTCCCTGGGAGCGCGACGACATGGCGGATCAGCTCCTGGAAGCGGCACACTACTGATTCTGAAGAAGGAGGACAAACATCATGACTATGAGCGTGAAGATGCTCAACGACATCGCTGTCCACGCCGAGGGTCTGGCCAGCGAGGCTGTGGCCATGGCGGAGGCGTTGCGTGCTGTGGTAGACGACTGCGCGGCGCAGGTGGCAGCGAACAGGTCGCCGGACAACCCCACGGGCAAGACCGACCCTGAATGGCTGGAGGACGCGCAGAAGAACATCGTGCCGCCCGAGGCCGAGCCCGGGAAGAAGCTGACCATCGCGGAGGTTAGGGCCTATGTGGCGGAGCGCACCAGGCCGGAGAACCGGGCGCAGATCAGGGCCATCCTGAAGAGCTTCGGTGTGGCCAAGCTGACCGAGCTGCCCGAGGACAAGTACGAGGCCATGATGGCGGAGGTAGCAAAGCTGTGAGTGACCAAGTTATTCAGCACGCCGGGCGCGGCCATTCCGAGCTGGGGCCGTCGTCCTCGGAGCGCTGGCTCAAGTGTACCCCCAGCGCCGTACTGTCGGCGCAGTTCCAGGACAAGCCCTCTGTGTACGCTGAGGAGGGCACTTTTCTCCATGAATTGTGTGAGCTAAAGCTCCACAGGTACCTCGGCGACATGACCAGGGACGTGATCGAGCGCCAGTATGCCGAGCACAGGGACAACGACTTCTACTCGGACGAGGCTGAGGAGGTCACGGATGTCTACGTCAACCACTGCATCGAGGTGATCGAAGCCATCCGCCTGTCGTGCGCCGATCCCTACATCGCTGTGGAGCACCGGCTGGATTTCAGCGAATATGTGCCCGGCGGGTTCGGCACCGGCGACTTCCTTGCCATCGGCGATGGCGTGATCGAGGTGATCGACTTCAAGGGCGGGCGCGGCGTCTGCGTGAACGCCGACCACAACAGCCAGCTCATGCTGTACGGCCTGGGCGCTCTGCTGGAGTTCGATCCGCTGTACGACATCAGGACTGTGCGCATGACCATCGTGCAGCCGAGGCTACAGAACATTTCATCCTTTGAGATGGATGCCGACGAGCTGATCAAATGGGCGGACGAGTATCTCCGGCCCCGGGCGCTGCTGGCTCAGAAGGGAGAAGGCGATTTCTGCGCCGGGGAGCATTGCCGCTGGTGCAAGGCCCGCTTCACCTGCCGCGCCCGCAGCGAATACTTCATGGAACTGGCGCGGCGCGACTTCAAGCAACCCGACCTGCTGACCGACGAGGAGATCGCCGACATGCTGCCCATCGCCGAGGCCTTGAACAACTGGGTTCAGGACCTCATTGCTTTCGCCACACAGCAGGCCGTTGAGGGCAAACAGTGGACCGGATACAAGCTGGTGGCGGGGCGCACGGTCCGCAAGTACACCAGCGAGGCCGAGGTCATCAAGGCCTGTACGGACGCCGGATACACGGACATCTACAAGACCACCCTGTTGGGTGTAGGCGACCTCGAGAAACGCATGGGCAAGAAAGCGTTCAGGGATGTGCTGGGCAAGCTGGTGTACAAGCCCGAGGGCACGCCCACCCTGGTGCCTGTCTCTGACCCCCGGCAGGCCATCTTCACTGCTGCCGCCGATTTCAGCAACTGACGACCACCCCGCATGGGGAGAAAGGAAACCATTATGTCTACCAAGGTTATCACCGGCAAGTGCCGGGCGTCCTTCGTCCACATCTTCGAGCCCAAGAGCGTCAACGGCTCTGACCCCAAGTATTCCATGTCCCTCATCATCCCGAAATCGGACACCAAGACCCTCCGCACCATCCGTGCCGCCGTGGACGAGGCTATTGAGAATGGCATTACCAACAAGTGGGGCGGCAAGCGTCCCGGCAAGCTGAGCCTGCCGCTGCACGACGGCGACGAGGAGCGCGACGAGGATCTGGCCTATGCCGACGCCTTTTACATCAACGCCACCAGCTTTGAGAAGCCCGGTGTGGTGGACAACAAGAAGGGCCGCGACGGCAAGCCCATCCCGATCACCGACCCGCTCCAGGTGTACTCCGGCTGCTACGTCCGGGCCAGCATCAACTTCTATCCCTTCAATGTGAACGGGAATAAGGGCGTGGCTGCCGGACTGAACAACGTGCAGTTCTGGTGCGACGGCGAGCCTCTCAACGGCCGCGTCCGCGCCGAGGATGAGTTTGATGCCCTGGATGTGGAGGAAGATGATGAGGATGATTTCCTCGACTGACAGAAGCCGCCCGGGTTATGTCCCGGGCGGTCATTTCAATTCCTGTTCCAAATCGTCGAACAGTGGGCTATCGAAGAACTCTCGAATGCTGATATCAAGGCCATCACACAGCTTTTTGATTGTTGCGATCTTGACGTTCGAGGTAACGCCGTTGACAATGTCGCTCACAGTAGACTGTGTGACGCCTGAGATCGTGCTGATCTTATTGATCGTGAGCTGTCGTTCATCGACAAGCTCATAGATTCGCTTAACGACAGCCTCGGCGATTGTCATACCCATGTCCCTCCATCGGAATACCGTTACCTTCATGGTATCAATTCAGGCTCCAAAAGGTTAACGGTACACCGTTGACTTTTCTGCGCCGATGTTATAGACTAACGGTGTTCCGATTGGAGGTGCATGAAATGGAAGACAGGTTGGACTACTGCGCGATGGGAAACAGGGTTCGAGAGCTCAGAACGAAACTTAAGCTCACAAAGGAGAATCTTGCAGAGGCTGTGGGTGTATCAGCATCCTTCATCGGGCATATCGAGCGAGGCGAAAAGAAATCCTCGCTGGAAACGATCAGTCGTTTAGCAGCCAGCCTCGGCACATCGATGGACTATATTGTTCTGGGGAATAACGTCCGGTGTGACCAACAATCCTGTCCGCTGTATGTTGACCTGAAACACCTGATCGCCACTTATGGCGACGAACAGGTGTATACACCCAGAATAACCAGATTTGTCCGGTAATGACGGTGTGGTCGAATTGCGACTGGGCCGTAGAATGACCAGAAAAGGTGAGGACGAAATGATACAACAGAAAATCTTGGACGAAGTGGCGTACCTCTTTGTAGAGCAGTTCGATAATCTCTATGGGATGCTTGTCGACAGGACAGACGTTAAGCGCATCAGGCAGTCTGCTGATGATGGCGAAGCCGGCCTGTTCAGGGTAGCTGCGTCCGTTTTCGGGGATAAGCTGGACGACGTTCTTGTTGGAGCAGCCAACGGCGCGATGGACTATATCGCCTATGTCGATGAAACCTGGACCCCCAAAGACGACGAGGACAGGAAAAGGACGCTGGAAACAGAAGCTTTTCACCTGAAATCCCTGAAAGCACTTCTGGAGATCGCAGAGAAGAATAGGCGAAACGTTGTCGGACAGATACGTGCTATTCTTACCGAGGGCGAAGAACACCTGCGGCACCTGACAGAGCGGTAATGAGGTGTGCCTCATGGTGTTTTGATTGGAAATCATCTATGATGGAGATGCCAATCAAACAGAAAGTGAGGGCATACTCATGAAAAAGGAATGTGTGGATGAATTGAGGACGTACATGACGGACTGCTTCAAAAGAGAGAGGATGCTGCTTGGTTTATCTCAGGCAGTGTTTTCTCGGAAGCTGATGGTGGATTTACGAACGTACAGTGATTTGGAACACGGGAAGACTCTCTGCAGCATGAAGACGTTTATTATCTTTCTGACCAGCATCTGTGAGAAACCGGATACGATCATACAGAATTGCCGTCAGATTCTTCTGAAGCATCATCCGGCTCTGTAAAACCAGGAGCATAACATACTTACCAGAACACTCGCAAATCAACTGCGGGTGTTCTTTTTTGGGGGTGGTTCAATGAAAACTATCCTCGGCATCGACATCGAGACCTACAGCCCGGTCCCGCTTCCCAAGACCGGCGTGTACCGCTATGTCGATACCGATGAATTTGAAATCTTGCTGTTCTCCTATGCCTATGATGACGGTCCTGTGCAGACAGTGGACATGGCCTGTGGAGAACAGCTTCCGGAAAAAGTGCTTGCCGACCTTGAAAACCCGGATGTGATCAAGGTGGCTTACAACGCACAGTTCGAGCGCGTGTGCCTATCCAGGTACCTGGGCCATTGGCTCGATCCGCATCAATGGCGGTGTACAGCTGTGATGGCAGCCTATCTAACGATGCCTGCTCGCCTGGCCGACGCTGCTGTGGCTCTGGGTGCAACGGAGCAGAAGATGGAAGAGGGCAAGGACCTGATCCGCTTCTTTTCTGTGCCCTGCAAGCCAACGAAAGCAAATGACGGGCGGACGCGGAATCTCCCGGAACATGCGCCTGATAAGTGGGCAGTCTACAAACAGTACAACGCCCAGGACGTGGAGACGGAACGCGCTGTTCGGAAAGCCTGTGAGGCGCACCCCATGCTTGAATCAGAATGGGAGCTTTACGCGCTGGATCAGCTGATCAATGACCGCGGCGTGCGCGTGGATAAGCTGCTCGTCAAACAGGCAATGAGGGTCGATTCAGAGTTTACGGAAGCAGCGTATCAGCGGGCCAAGGACATCACCGGCCTGGAGAACCCCGGCAGCGTGGCGCAATTGAAGGCCTGGCTGGCCGATCAGGATGTGCCCATGGAATCGCTCGCCAAGAAGCTGGTGCAGGAGAAGGCCGCGAACACCGAGGGCTTGGTTTCTGAGATGTTATCTCTGCGCCTGGAGCTATCCAAGACCTCCATCAAGAAATATGAGACCATCGCCCGGTGCGTGTGCCGGGACGGACGCGTTCATGGGATGCTGCAATTCTATGGGGCCAATCGAACCGGGAGATGGGCTGGGCGGCTCCTCCAGGTTCAGAATCTTCCACAGAATCACCTGGAGGATTTGGACACCGCCGCCGCCGTGGTAAAGACCGGTGACACAGAGCTGGTGGAGATGCTGTACGGCTCCGTGCCGAATACGCTGTCGGAGCTGATCCGCACCGCGCTGATCCCAAAGCAGGGCTGCCGCTTCATCGTGGCGGACTTCAGCGCCATCGAAGCCCGGGTGCTGGCGTGGCTGGCCGGAGAGGAATGGGTGCTGGACGAGTTTAGCGGTGCGGGCAAGATATACGAAGCTACAGCGTCGCGCATGTACCATGTGCCCAAGGAGAGCATCGTCAAGGGCAATCCGAACTATGAATACCGGCAGAAGGGGAAGCAAGCTACCCTGAGCTGTGGTTATGGAGGCGGCGTCGGAGCGCTGAAGAACATGGGCGCGAAGATGCCAGAAGATGAGATGCAGCCCCTGGTGGACGCCTGGCGGGCGGCGAACCCGCATATCGTCGGGCTGTGGAACGCCATGGACCGCGCCATGCGCAAGGTGATCCGAGAGCATTCCAGTGTGCGTGTCGGAAAGATTCGGCTGTACTGGAAGGATGAGAAGATGCTGATCCGCTTGCCTTCCGGACGGGAGCTATGTTATCTCTCGCCGAGGACCGTGACGAACCGCTTCGGAAGCGACGGCATCGGGTACATGGCTCCGGCAGCAAATGGACAGCTGATGGTGCAGGAGACCTTCGGAGGCAAGGCCTGTGAAAACGTAACGCAAGCCACAGCCCGTGACATCCTGGCCTATGCCATGCTGAACCTTGAAGCCCACGGGTACAGGATCGTCTTCCATGTTCACGATGAGTGCGTCATGGAAATGCCAGAGGGCATCGGTTCCGTCGAGGAAGCCTGCGCCATCATGGGCCAGCCGCCGGAGTGGTGTTCCGACCTTCCGCTTCGTGCCGATGGGTACGAATGCCGGTCGTACCGCAAGGCATGAACGAGTTATCGACAAGTTATCATACATCCTATTGCTATTTCCGGGGTAAAGAGGGATAGTACCACTACCCAAAGCAAAAGGAGGTGCAGATGATGGAACACTGCAGAATGATCACCTTTGAGGAACTGCAGGAGCTGCGGAGGCATAAAGAGGCCTTCAGGCCTTTCCCCGTATGGGTGGAGGCGAACTTGCGATATTATGATCACCCGGTTTATTGGATGCCTCTGGCTCCAGCAATTCTTCAAACCATCTACGATGAACCCGAGGAAGAAGATGTAGAGGTCTACGTTGAAGGAGGAGGAACATTCGAGTGGCTTGCCTACGGCATATCCTGGAGGCTTTGGTATGCCTGCGGCGCAGAACGTCCCGCCTGTGATGTCCCCTGGAAGCGCTTTTCATGGGACCACGGAAAGGGCGACCATGCATGAACATACCCGGTTCGCAGCAAGAGGAGGACACGATCATGAAACAGATTCATTTTGACCCGACGAATCAGGAAGCCATGAACGCCCTGATGGACGAGCATGGCAAGAGCAAGACCATGTATCCCGGCACGAACGAGCATGGAGAGAGCGTGTACATCTCGATCTTTGAGGACAAGATTGTTACCATGACCTCGCAGTTCAACGGCTGGATGCGAAAGAACATCTATTACCGGGACGGGAGCCGGGAGGAGACATTCGAGCGATAATCAAGGAGGACAACACTTTGGCAAAGGCAATGCTTCAATCCAGGGACAGGGATGGAAGGCATCAGGTCCCGCTGGAGGATGTGGAGATTCTGGAAATGGTCGGCGACAACGACTACATCGTCCTGACGCCGGATGGCGTCCGCTGCCATGCGCTGTTCAACCCGTTCACCGGGTTCTACTCTGCGGACGATGTCTACCGCATTGTTCCCGACCGGAAGGAGGAAACACCGTGAAGATTTTGATTGTGGAGCCGAGGCAGCGGCCCCGGCGGGCGGACATTCCGCACACCCTGGGTGAGATGCAGCGCATTGTCGGCGGCTACATCCAGGCGGTCTACTGGTTCTCCGATCCTGTCGCGCTCGTGTGCGACGACGAAGGCAAGCTCAAGGGCTACGAGCTGAACCGCTACATTGCGGGGAAGGACATCATCGCGGGCACGTTTTTCATATGCGGCCTCGGCGCGGAGGATTTCACCGATCTGCCTGACGACCTGGCAGAGAAATACGAGAAGCTGTTCCGCTACCCGCAGGCATTTGCGCGGGTTCCCAACGGGATTCTGGTGATCAGCGAAAACGGAAGGACGGAGATCATTCGATGATGAACATTGAAGTGTATCAGGAGAACGGCTACGACAGCCGGGAGGATTACCTGAACAGCCTGTCCGAGGATTACGGTGTCCCCATCGACGCGGTTTATGCCCTGGCCGATGTGCTGGGGCCCGACGAGGATTTCGACGGGCTGGTCAGTAATCTGCAAGACGCTCTGTGCGGCGGCTGGTTTGATGAGATGGAGGAGGACGACGATGACAATGAAGATGCCGACGAGGCGGGAGGTTGAAAGGATCAAGGCCCGCTACACGAAGGGGCTGCGGATCGAACTGATTCACATGGACGATCCGCATGCCCCGCCTGCGGGCACCCGCGGGACGATCATCACCGTGGACGATGTTGGGGACCTCGTAGTTGCCTGGGACAATGGCAGTGGTTTGAACGTCGTGCCCGGCGTGGATCAGGTGCGTATCATTACAGAAGAACAGGGGTGACGCTCATGTGGAAGGAAGGCGTCATTGGGATACCGGATGGCTCCGGTGGGTATATCAAATGCCGCTACTGGGTGAAGGTGTATGACACGCCCAGCGCCGAGTACGGCATCGAAGGCGGCAGGATCAGTAAGCTGACGATCAGAATCGACGATGTGACTACAGCAAACTACGACCGGGGCTGGGACAAGAAGCCCACAAACGACGCAACCTGGAAAGCGCTCCAGGTCTTGCTCCATGAATATAGCTGAGGAGGACACCATGCTGAAAGAGAAGCTGAAGAACACCTGCTCCTTTATAGCTGCGCTTGAGGACAAGGACGAGACCGGTTACCCGAGGGCGGAACTGTTCTACGTCCGTGCTTATCATGATGGCAGCCATTGGTGGAACACGGTGTTCCATATTCACAAGGACCTGATGGTCCCGGCGCTGGTCAAGGAAGTGGATGAAGTGTACGTCGCCTTTCAAAAGGCTTTCCCGGATGTGAAAGCCGTGCGCGACTACATCGACCATCATGCCGAGCGCACCGATGACCCCACCGAGGGCAGCGCTTACCTGGAGATGGAGCACGGGCTGTACCGCCTGCGCATGATCGCAAGGAAGGGCGATTACAACCTGTACCTCCACGTGCTGAGCAAAGCGGCGTTGAAAGGAGGCGACCCGGGGTGAGCGAGATAAAGATCAGCGTAAAGAGACTCCCGCCCTGCTGCCTGCGCTGCAAGTATTACAAGAAAGGCAGAATGTATGGCGACGGGGATTGCATCGCCGCGAGGGCACCAAAGCCTCTGTTTGATGTGACTGTCTCCCGGCACAGAGCGTCTTTCTGCCCGTTGGTGCCGAGGAGTGTGGAACATGCACAGGAACAGGACAGTCCTGGAGGAGGAACCCATGAATAAAGCCTTGATGAACAGGGTGAACACCAAATTTGAGGAACTGGTTCCCTTGGAAGGGAAAGCGGACACGCTGGCCGGTGAGATCGTCCGGGCCATCTCGCGCATCGGATACCGCTTCTACAACGACGGCGATCAGGTGGGCGTGGGCTACGGCAAGCAAACCTGTAATCCCCCGGCGCGGTTCCTGGCCAGCGTGACCAGCACCGCCATCGGTGATTTGATCCGCGCCCTGTGGCAGGTGACCGACGAAGCTGCTTACGAAAGGCTTCTGGAGATCGTCACGGAAATGACCATGGACTACATCGACACGCACCCTGAGCTTCGTGAACAGCCCGCTCCGGATATGTGGGATTACCGAGATGAGCAGGAGGACCGGGACGATTACGACGATGAGGATGAATACTGACAGGTAGCCATATATTCACACACCGTACACGGCGACGTGCGCGGTGTTTTTTGCACAAAAACCATGGGAGGACACGATTTTGAAGATCAAATACGATAAGAAGCTGCTGGTGGCCGTGGGCAAGAGCCGCATGGCCAAGAGCTGGCAGAACAGGGAAATCCTGTGGAACGAGCTGCTGGACAAGCTCTCCACCACCACGCGCACACGGGAGACGGTGGCAGAGTACGCCGCCATGAGTAAGGATGACAAGAACCGCTGCAAGGACGTCGGTGGTTTCGTCGCGGGCTACCTGAAGGGCGGCAAGCGCAACAACGCCTCCGTGGTGAACCGCTGCGCTGTGTGTCTGGACGCCGATTATGCCGACCCCGGCCTGCTGGACGACCTGGACATGACGTTCATCAACGCCTACGCGTTATACTCAACCCACAGTCACACCTCGGAGCAGATGCGCCTGCGCATCATCATTCCGCTGTCCAGGACGGTGACACCGGATGAATACGCAGCCATCGCCCGGCGAATCGCCAACGACCTGACGCTGACCCGCTTCGATCCCACAACCTTTGAGCCCGCCCGGCTGATGTACTGGCCCAGCACTCCGGAGGATGGCTACTATGTGTTCAAGTATGAGGACGCGCCGTTCCTCGATCCGGACGAGGTGCTGGCGACTTACGCAGACTGGAAGGACACGTCCCTGTGGCCGACCACCCAGCCGGTGGAGGAACGCATGCACAGCGCGGCGACGAAGGCCGAGGACCCGCTGGAAAAGAAGGGTATCGTCGGTGCGTTCTGCCGGGCCCATACCATGACGGATGTGCTGGAGCACATCCTTTCCTCCGTCTACACCCCGACGTTCATGGATGGCCGCTACACCTACGCGGGTGGCAGCTCCGTCGGCGGTCTCGTAGTGTATGACGACAAGTTCGCCTTTTCCCACCACGCGACCGACCCCAGTTCCGGCAGGCTGTGCAACGCCTTCGACCTGGTTCGGTGGCACCTGTTCACCCCGGGCAGCCGAACCGAGGACGGGACTGTGATAGACAGCGACCAGAAGTCCATCGCCATGATGCGCGAGTACGCCGCAAACGACGAAGCAACCCGGCGGCAGCTGGCCCAGGAGCGCATGGAGCAGGCCGAAGAAGACTTCAACGATGTCCCTACCGATGAGCCAAACGATGACTGGCAGTCCGATCTGAATGTAGATAAGCAGGGCAAGGTGAAGGACACCCTGGGTAATCTCGCCCTGATCCTGCGCAATGACCCTCGGCTGAAGGACATCTCCTACAACATCCACCGTAGCGGCATTGACATCCGGCACGACCAGGATGGCAACACCACACTCCCGTGGAGGCAAATCAAGCCCGGCTGGACGGAGTCAGATTTGGGATCGCTGCAGATTTACCTGGAACGGGTCTATGGCCTGTACACGCCGACGAAGCTCAAGGGTATCCTGCTGGCCGTGGCAGCGGAACGTGCCTACCATCCCATCCGCGACTATCTGGAAGCGCTGCCCGGGTGGGACGGCGTACCACGGTTGGAGCACATATTCACGGATTACCTCGGGGCGTATGATACGGCCTACAACCGTGCCGTTGCAAGGAAAATGATGGTCGCCGCCGTCGCCCGCGTGTACCAGCCCGGTGTAAAATTCGACAGCGTTGTGGTACTGGTCGGACCGCAGGGCATGGGCAAGTCCTCTTTCTTCGCTAAGCTGGGTGGGAAGTGGTTCTCAGATTCGGTGACCATCGGCGACATGAAGGATAAGGCCGCGCCGGAGAAGCTGCAGGGGTATTGGATTCTGGAGCTGGGCGAGCTGGCCGGGCTGAAAAAGGTCGATGTGGAGACAGTGAAGGCGTTCATCACCCGCCAGGATGATAAATTCCGGCACAGCTACGGCTACAGCGTGGAGGATCATCCCCGCCAGTGCATCATCGTGGGCAGCACGAATAATAACGACGGTTTTCTCCGGGACATCACCGGCAACCGTCGGTTCTGGCCAGTGACCTGCTCCACCAAGGCACCACACAAGCCATGGGAAGTGGAAGAGATCGTTCCTGATCTGTGGGCGGAGGCCTTTCACTATTACAAAGCCGGGGAACCGTTGTATCTGACCAACGAGCTGGAGGCCGTGGCCAATCAGGAACAGGTGGCCGCCCTGGAGTCCGATGTGCGCGAGGGCATGATTGCTGAATACCTGGACACGCTGTTGCCCGAGGACTGGGACACCATGGATATCTCAGAGCGCCGGGCCTTCCTCCGGGGAGATATGCTCACGGCGGGCAACCGCGTAGGCAAGGTCAAGCGCACAGCAGTGTCAGCCGTGGAGGTGTGGGCTGAATGCTTTGGGCGCGATCCAGCAGCAATCAAACGCGCCGATACCTATGATATCTTCGGGATGCTGATGAAAATCGGTGGCTGGGAAAAATACACCGGCAACAAGAACGGTTCAATACGCCGACAGCCGTATGGCCCCCAGCGGTGCTATATCCGGTCGGGCGCAAGGAACGATTGATGTCGTTTCCTGATATCCATAGAAACAGCGTCGATGTTTCCTGTCACAGGTAGACACACGGTAGTGACGGGGATCGAAACGGATGTATTGAAGCCTTTACTAATAGGAAGAGAAAAACACCTGTTTCCTTGTTTCCTTCTTTTCTTTTAGGAGGTTTTCCAAAAGTGAATAAAAAGGATAAGGAAACACGCAAATGAGCGTATGTGCGCTTACGCGCGCGCGAGGGAAACAGTTGGTGTCCAGAATGGTACTGCGTCTTTACCCCGGATATGACATGAAGCTGCAAAGTGTGGTTTGCTACCGCCAAGGGTTGCCAGTTCATAAGTTATCCGGGTTTTTTGTGTGCAACTGAAGGAAGGTGGTAAGTTGCCTGAAAAAGCACTTTTGATGGAGAAAGACCTCCACGACTACCAAAAATTCTGTGTGGACTTCGTGGAGGGCAAACCCAAGTGTGCGCTGTTCCTGGACTGCGGTCTGGGCAAGACGGTGATCGCGCTGACGGCGATTTCGCATCTGCTGTACGACAGCTTCGAGGTCAGCCGTGTGCTGATCGTCGCGCCGCTACGTGTGGCCAGGGATACCTGGATCGCGGAGCTGGACAAGTGGGAACACCTTCAGGGGCTCCGCATGGAACGCGTTATCGGGACGGAGAAGGACCGCGTCGCAGCGCTCTCCCGGCGGGCAGAGCTGTATGTCATCAACCGTGAAAACGTGGAGTGGCTGGTCAAGCACTACGCTGGGCGGCGACTTCCCTTCGACATGCTGGTAATTGACGAGCTGTCGTCGTTCAAGAATTCCAAAGCCAAGCGATTCGTCGCCTTGAAGCGGGTGTTGGGACAGTTCACCCGCGTGGTGGGTCTGACAGGTACACCCGCTCCAAATGGCCTCGAAGATCTGTGGCCTCAGATATTCCTGCTGGACAAGGGACAGCGGCTGGGCAGGACGATGCGGACGTACATCGATATGTTCTTCACGACGCCGAACAGCTGGCTGCCCTATAAGCACGAGCTCAAGCCTGGAGCAGAAGAACAGATCTACGAGCGCATCGGCGACATCTGCGTATCCATGAAGGCCAGCGACCACATCCAGATGCCGGACCGCGTCGACAACGTGGTGGAGTTGAAGCTGTCGCCAAGAGAAGAAAAGCTGTACCGGCAGATGGAACGCGACATGCTGCTGCCCTATGCGGACGGCGACATCCTGGCGATCAACGCCGCAACGCTGGCCGGGAAGCTGCTGCAGCTGGCTAATGGAGCCTGTTACGATGAGTTTCACAATGTGCGCGTCATCCATGATCGAAAGCTGGATGCCCTGGAGGATTTGATTGAGGCAGCGAACGGCAAACCGGTGCTGGTGATGTACACCTACCAGCACGACCTCGCCCGTATTCAGGAACGCTTCGGCAAATACAGCCCCGAAAAGCCTGACGGTGTGCGGGAGCTGAAAACGGCAGACGATATGGCAGACTGGAACGCCGGTAAGATCGCCATCGCCGTGACACAGCCGGCTTCCACCGGCCACGGCCTAAACCTCCAGCGCGGTGGCTCGACCATCGTGTGGTTCGGGCTAAACTGGTCGCTGGAGTTATATGAACAGGCCAACGCCCGGTTGTGGCGGCAGGGCCAGAAGGACACCGTCGTGATTCACCACCTGGTGGTGAAGGGCACGATGGACGAACAGGTCATGCGGGCCTTGCATGACAAGGCCGCCGATCAGAACGCGCTGCTGGCGGCGGTGAAGGCCAGGATTAAGGAGGCGGTGTGATGCTGGAGAGGGACATCATCATAGCCATTAAGATTTATCTCACGTCGCTGGGCAGCGACGTTTTTTTCTGGAAGGAACACGGAGGGCCCTATGGCACCTCCGGAATTCCGGACATCATCTGCTGCTACAAAGGGCGGTTCCTCGGTCTGGAGGCCAAGCTGCCCGGTGGCAAGCTGACGGCGCTTCAGCGCCGGGCCTTGGACAAGATTAACGCAGCCGGTGGGATCGGGCGGCGCGTAGAGAGCGTGGACGATGTGAAAGCCGTGATTGCACAGGCCGACGCTGACGCCACAAAAGCCAACGATACGGACTTGTGTCTGGGAAAGTGAGTATGTTCATGGAGAAGAAAGTGTATGAGCTGAAGGTCGATCCCGAGCTCCGGGATCTGATACCGCCTCTTTCAGAGGAAGAACACCGCATGCTGGAGGACAGTATCGTGAGGGATGGCTGTGATACCCCGCTGACCGTGTGGGACGGCACCATTGTGGATGGACACAACCGCTATGAGATATGTGTCCGGCACAACATCCCCTTCGCCTACGAGGAGCGACACTTTGAGGATCGGGATGCTGCTGTTTTCTGGATGCTGGAGCATCAGCTGGCGCGGCGGAATCTGAACAGCTACCAGAGGTCGCTCCTTGCGTTGCGGTTCGAGCCGATGCTGAAGAAGGTCGCCAAGGACAAGCAGGGCAAGCGGAACGATCTCGATACCAACTTCCGGACAAATTTGTCCGGAAGTTCCACCAGCTACTCCGCTGAAAAGATGGCGGAGCTGGCCGGTGTATCACCCACCACAATCAAAAAGGTCAAGAGGCTTGAGAAAGAAGCCGACGAGGAAACGAAAAAACAGCTTCGGAAGGGCGATACGTCGATTCACAAGGCGTACACCGAGATCATGAACAAGGAACATGAAGGCGAGACCCGTGTCTGTGAACGTTGCCAGCAGGAGAAGCCCTTTTCTGATTTTCGCCTGCCCTCCAACCGGAAGAATGTCAGCCCCATCTGCAAGGAGTGTGAAGCGAAGGCGAAGCAGGCCGCGAAGCAAGCGGAGATAGCTGCTTCCCTCCCTGTGCCGCCGGAGATCAGCGGCATCGGCATCAAGGACGGCCAGACCGCGCACATCAGCCTCGGCCTGCCGGATGACCCCGCCATGTTTGAACAGATGATCGCGCTGCTGCAGCATGCCCAGGATGCCTATATTGCTGCGTTCAAATCCACCATCGCACAGTATCGTCCCAGCATGATCAGCGAGGATCACACCAACATGATCATGGAGATGATCGACAACATAGCCAACGATACCGAAGAAATCCTGAACACCCATCTGAAGGAGGTTGCGGAATAATGAGCCGGAAGAATCGTAACGGCCAGCGACAGGCCAAGCGTCCCCTGAACCTGAAAGGCATTCAGATGTCCATGAGCATACCGACTGACACACAGGCGAAGACTGCGCCTGTCGCCCCGAAGCCCGGATTTGTACAGTCTGCCAGCGAGGTGAAGATGCTGGACGCGAAGTGCAGCTATCAGTTTACCCGGCTCCCGAGCACGATTCTGGAGAGCGACACCTCCTATCAGCGTCCCATCGACATGAAGCGTGTTCAGCGCATCGTGGATAACTTTGACCGGCGTCTGGTGAACCCCCTGAAGGTCAGCCTGCGGGATGGGCACTACTATGTCTTCGATGGAGCTCACACGCTGTCCGTGTTGAAAGAGGTCAATAGGTTCGACAACTTCATGGTGGACTGCATGCTGATGCACGGCCTGACCTACGAGGATGAAGCCTATCTGTTCGCGCTCCAGCGGGGCGAGTCCAAGGAAGTGGCGACGGCGGCGCGGTTGAAGGCCCTGATGCTTTCAAACGATGAGGCTGCCTCCGATTTCCGCACACGCACCGAGCTGACCGGCTTCAAACTGGCCGGGAATGGGCACACCTCCTCGAAGGGCTGCATTGGATGTGTCGCAAAGCTGTGGAAGATCTACGAGGACAGCCCTGAGCTGTATTCGGAAACACTGTCCATGCTCATGCGGCTGTGGCACGGCGAGGTCTGGAGCCTGGGCGCTAACATCATCGGCGGCCTCGCGGTTTTCCTGGGTGTCTATGGCAGCGAGATCAACGAGGCCCGCTTCATGAAGCTTGTGGGTAGTGCGGACCTGCTGGCCCTGAACCGGCTCAAAGACAGCACCGCCCGTAACAAGGATTTCGCCTACGCCTATGCGATTTTGAAGCTCTACAACAAGATCGGAGGCAAGGCTGTGCTGGCTCCCTATGCTCTGTATGAGCATAAGCACTGACCGACAACAGCAAGGAGGGACCGAAGTGAACGAGAAGTGTTTTGCAAAGAAAACCGTGCCGTCGCGGTCCGGCGATTGCATCTGCCTGGACGGCAATTGCCCCGGCTACGCCCAGTGCCCTTTCTATAAGCCTGTCTGGAAATTCCAGCACGACACGGAAAAGCGGTATGCACGGCTGGCCGCGCTGCCGGAGGATATGCAGAAGCACATCGCCTACACCTACTACAGAGGGCTAATGCCCTGGAGGAGGGATATTGTTTGAACTCGAAAGAATTCCTGGAACAGGTGCGGTATGTAGATCGCGCCATAGACACGAAGCTGGAGCAGCTCTACAGGCTCCGGAATGAGGCAACGAAAGCCACATCGCTGGTGTCGGACATGCCCCGTGGCGGCTCGCCGAACCTGCAGCGGCTGGAGGACACCATCGTCAAGATCATCGATCTGGAGCGGGAAATCAACAGGGATATTGATCGGCTCATCGATATGAAAGCTGCCGCCAGAGCTTCCATCAACGCTATGGCTAATCCAGATGAGCGCTTGATTCTGGAGATGCGTTATCTGTGCTATAAAACGTGGACGGAGATCGCTGAGACGATTGGCTGCAGTGAATCGAACATCTACAGGCTGCACGGCTTTGCGCTGGCAAATTTCGCTGTTCCTGTTGATCCTCTCGAAAGGTCATGGAACATCGGCGAGGCAACGAATACTTAACATTAGCCCGAAAAAGTTGGAGTAAAATCGATGATTTGGAGTATCCCCCTGTGCTATAATGTATGCTGTCAAAAAAAAGATAAGGAATCCGAAGCAAGCTCTGGGATGTACTTCCCGGGGCTTTTATGACGCTTACATTTATCATTCACAGATGACCTAAACGGCTTGACTTCTGGCGCGTAAAGAGCGTTAATGTCACTACCACGCGAAAAGGAGGATTTTCGGATGCGGCTCACGAGACACACAGAAGCGGAAACCTTCAACCGCAAAGAGATGGTGAAAGCGCTCGGCGAGTACCTGGGTGTACGCCCCCACTACGAAGGTATGCCCAGCAAGGCCTACACGGTCGGTGCTTTCACGGTAGACTTTGAAGGTGCCATCATCGGCGATGACTTTACCCCGATCAGGGAGTTCCTGATCTCTGAGGGCTACGCACAGCCTGACGATTTCGAAGCTCCTGCAGAGGCGGAGGCCGAGGAAGCGGAAGCACATGTCGAGGAATCTCCGATTGCTATCACGGACACGGAGACAGGAACCGTTGCGGACGCACCGCTGGTTTCCATCACCTTTCCTGTGCCGGACATGACGGTCACAGGACTGAAGAATCTGGTGTTCATGCTGTACACCAAGCAGGTGTTACTGAACCACGCGCTGGGCCTGGATGTACTGACTATCGACAAGAACCTGATTTCCCGGCTCCAGGAATACACCCCGGATGGCATGGATGAGTTCAGCATGATCCTGAAGGACGCACATGGCCTCGATATGCTGGAGGGCTTCATGTACGAGGACGGCAAGGTGACGATGACCTTCCCGCGGGATAAGGACAACCCCACCGAGTGGGCCCTGTTCGGGAAGCTCTTCAAGCTGATCGTCGACTGCGCACAGTTGGCGACGCGCACCCACCCTGTACTGCAGACACCGGACAACGAGCGCTACTACATGCACAGCTGGCTGATCCGGCTGGGCTGTGGCGGCACCGAGCACAAGGCGCTGCGCCGCAGGATGATTCAGAAGCTGGGCGGCTACTGCGCCTTCCCGGATGAGAATCGGGCGCAGAAGCACAGGGACAAGTACAAGGAGATCAGGCGGATACGACGTGAAGTGAATGAGGAGGCGGACAGAAGATGAATGAGCGTATGCAGAGGATTCTTGCGGATTTGAAAGCCAGGCAGGAGGCGGGCGAGCACATGGCCTGCCCCCGCTGCGGCTGCGACACCATGAAGTCCGCGATCTACACCAACGCCCTCAGCCGTCAGGCGGACATCATGGTCTGCGACGACTGCGGCATGAGCGAGGCCAAGCTGGCCTTCATGGGCAATCCGATGCCCCTGACGCAGTGGGCATGCTTCAAGCCCAGCCGTCCCGACGGCGATTTCAAAGCTGTCACCGGCGAGGAGGCCTGGAGAGAGATTCAGGAGACACAGCTTGACTACCTGAAGGATGTGTTCACGGCCTGGATCAATGGCGATACCCAGAACCATTTCGCGGAGCAGCGTATCGATGTGAAGGAGCGCTGCAAAGGGCTCAAGGAGATCTGGGAGCAGCCCTTCATGGTCACCTACGATGTGCACGACGGCGAGCTGGTTCTGCGCTTCCGGATGAACGACGGCAGGATCGAGGTCGCTCATGATGTGACGGGGAAGCAGGAGGTCGAAGCCTGATGCGGAATGTGTTGCACGAGCTGTTTGACGGGAAGCTTAGCCGGGATCAGATGGAATACGAGAAAGGCAAAGCCTATTCCCGCGCATATGACGCCGCTGTGGTCGCGGAGGAGGAGCTGCTCGAAACGCTGACGGAGAAGCAGAAAATGATATTCCGTGTATTCGAGAACTCCATCGATGAAGCGAATGCCATTCTGCGCCGCGAGGATTACGCCGCCGGGTTCCAGACCGGGGCGAGGATCATGATGGTGGTGCTGGAGGACAAGCCCAGCGAGATTCAACAGATCACCGGTTAGGTTTGAAAGCGGCTTGCCTTGCGGCGGGTCGCTTTTCCTTCGCCCGCGTCGCGCCCACAATGGGCCCACGTTCGGCCCGTGCCCGGGGACTCGAGGGTTTTCCCGACCGCCGCCCGTGGCGCGAACGTGGGGCAAACGTCGCGGCGACGGGCCGCTCGATTTGAAAGCGCTGGAATACAAAAAAACCGCCTCCTCGCGGAAGCGGCAATCTTGCCTGGTGGTTATGCCTGTTTCAAAAGCAGTCGGCAGTTTTCGATGTTCGTGCGCTGGCCATCGGTGAAGTACGCATAATTTGCGACCCACCGACCATAGCGGTCGTAATAAGGGCGAATGCTCTTCACTGTCGCAATCGTGCCCCTCGGCACCTTGCGGCCTTTGACGACCTCGACGGTATCCCCCGCCAGAATCTGCCCCCGGCTGTGAAGCCACAGGGTCCGGACTTCCTTGTCGATGGGCATATTGTACAGCTCATCGTTGTCCCGACTGCAATCACCATAGTCGTAATCGCGGACACATTCGGACCGGGTTTCCCCGGTGGTGGGGTTGTAGAATTCGGCGGTCACATAGCTGCCGCCGGACTGGTTGACCTTGAAAAATCCTTCCATGGGTGTACCTCCTCTTGATCAGATGGTATTCAGGGTTCGATGGTTCCCGCGACCACCACTCGATTCAAAAGCTGTGCCGCTTTGAATCGTCGGTGGTTTCGGCCTTTACCGGAGGCCCTCGTCAGGCGGGTTTGATGAACACTCTTCTTCAGCGTCCTGTCGGTCGAACTCCATCATGAGCTCGAAGATTTCCTGTGGATCGGCGTCGATCCCGTCGTGTTGTTTCAGGTCGTCTGCCAGGCAGATCGCGTCAGCCATCGACCACACAAGCCTCTCGCCCTCCTGCTTCATCGGGCCATATACCTCGCCCAGCAGGAAGCCGGGCAGGTCGAAACTGTTGTTGTTCATGGTGCAGCTCCTTTCAATGATGAACTGTATTTGGAAGCCGAGGGGTCAATCCGTCGCTTCGAGCTCAATGAGCTGAAGCGCCTGATCGAGGTGTTCGTTGAGGCGGGCCATGTTGGTAACCCGCTCCCAGTCCGTGGGAGAGGCACCGTCATACAGGCCGTCAAGATACACCTTGATCCGCTGCACCTTTTCATCGGCCTCCTGCCAAAGACGACCATATGCGTAAGCTGGATTTTTCTGTGCCTCAGCCTCGAGGCAGGCGTAATCAGGGGTGAAGTTGTTTTCATTCATTGCGATGTACCTCCTGCATTTCGATTTGAAAGCTGTGTCAGCTGGCAGCGGACCTTCCGTCGGCTACCGGGTAGGCCGCGGGGGTATTGGCGTAGGCGCGGATGAGCTCCACGCAGTGCTTCGAGATGATGGGCAGCGCCCGGCGGACGCGCTCCTCACCGTCCAGCTTGCTGACGAGGATATGGTTGATGTACTCGAAATCGGGGTCGTTGAACCAGTCAAGAATGTCCAGACAGGTTTCGAGGTTGTAGACGTGCTTGGAAGTGTTTTTCATGGTGATGTCCTCCTGTATTTCAAAGCGTCGGTTTCCCGCGGTCTATTTGTCCCCGTAAGGGGCAATCCGGGTGCGGGTCACCCGGTTTCGACCCTGTACCGCAGGGCTGCTCGTCAGGCGGGGGTGGAAGGATCGTCGTCGTAGAGTGCATGAACCATGGCGCTCCACTGTTCCTGGGTGATGATCTGCGCCTTGAAAAGCCATGTGGCCGACTGGTAGGCATCCTCCTTGCCGTGTTCATCGGTATAGTGCTGAACGGCGGTGATGCAGTCCTTGGTGTTGAAGTTGTTTTCCATGTGGCGGCCTCCTTGCTGTGGTTATTTTCCGTATTCCGCTGCGTATTCTTCAGCGGTGAGGATCAGGTTGATTCGATCTTCGATGGACTTCCCCTTGGGGCAGGCTGCAAAATCGCGGAAGATGTTCCTGGCAAGCTGCTCGGATGTGGTGAAGTCGTAGCCCTTGTTCATGATCTTCCTGATCACGATCATGAGGTTACGATAAGTCAGGTTCTTCATCATGAAAGTGTCCTCCCGTATTCATCGGTGTTGTTGGTCTCGATTCAGGAGCCGTGTGTCAGCGGCTCTGCACGATGCTAACCTGGAATTCGCTCCCGTCGGGCAGCGTAATGACCAGCCCCTTGTTGTAGGTCATGATGCCCGCGTTGTCGAAGGTCTGAACCTGCAGGTTCTCCCAATTGACCTCGGTGCCATATCCCCAGTCGCCGGTGATCAGCTGTGCCAGACCGTTCTGCAGGTCGGTGGCGGTGAAGGTGTCGTCCTCCCGGTCGTCATCCTCGTACATCCACACGGAGTTTTCGTCGCTCAGTCTCTTGCTCATGGTGTATCCTTTCCGGGCTTTGCCCTCTGGATTTGAAAGCGCTGCGGCTTCCCGCGACCGGACGCGGTGTCCGGTTTCGGCCCGGTGCCGCTGGGAGCGGACCCTCCGCCGGGCTGCTCGTCAGGCGGGGATTCAAACGGTCTGTATTCCAAAGGCCTTTGCCGTGGCATACAGTACATCGACCAGCTCCATGGCAATCCCGAACCCTTTCATCATGCGCCGGGTCTGCGCACGACTGTGGTCACCGTAGATATTGGGGACGATTTCAAAGGAAATGCCGCTTTCATCTACAAAGGCATCGCAGAAGTACACGGCGGGATAGGCGATCTGGTCGGTGTCGCCGGGGCAATACATGTCCAGGATGACGTACTTTTTGCTGTCGGTGACGCGGCTGAAAACCTGATAGCCGGTGTTCAGTGCGTTTGCGAGGCGGGCCATGGTTTCAAGGGCATGGCGGTTTTCCGGTGTATTCGTCATGGGGTGTTCCTCCTTTCGATTCAAAAGCTGTGGATCACTTGATGGTGAACCCGGCGACCTCAGCGGCCATGTACAGGTTCTGCACCAGATTGGTGGCGGCGAGGAGCCCGGTGGTCACACGCTGCGCTTGACGGAGGCTGTGGTTGCCATAGCCGATCGTGATGATTTCGAAGCGCACACTTTCGATGCCATACCAGTCATCGAAAAAGCAGATTTCCGGATACACCGCCCACTCGGTTTCGGCGGGCTTGTGGATGCGGAGGGAGATTTCTTCGCCATCACGATAGTGTATGGTCTCGATTTGATAGCCGTTGGTCAGGTGTGTCGCGATGTCAATCATCTGGTCGAACAGGCGGCGGACTTCAGGGGTGTTCTTCATGGGGTGTTCCTCCTCTCGATTCAGAAGCGTCGTGGCTTTCCGCGACCGGGTGGCCCCGGTTTCGGCCCTGTGCCGCAGGGCTGCTCGTCAGGCGGAGGGTGGGCGCTTCAGGGGAATTACCTGAAGCGCCGGTAATAGGTGTCGGTTTCAAAGCTGGCGTTGCTGAAGAGGAGGCCCTTCTGGTTGATGTACTCCCCGACGGTGGCGATGTACCCGTCGGCGTCCATAATGGCCAGCTTGGAGCCCGCCAGTCGGTGTATGAGCTTCAGGACGCGCTCGTCCTTCAGGTCGCCGGGCTCGCGGATGATCAGGGAAAGGTAGTTGGCAATGAACAGCGCGGTATCGCTGTACTCGTGGTTATTCCGGTCTGTGGTCAGGCGGATGATGCCGTTGTGGGCGACCCCGCAGGAGCATTCCACATCCAGCACCTTCATGTGCTCAATTCGATTTGAAAGCGGGAAGGGATGGGTCATCTCCGGGTTCACACCCGCCTGGGTGCTGATGCGGAAGTGGTACACCACCGGGTCCTTGGCGGTAAAGTGTTCAGCGCGGATGGCCTCGATGTATTCATCGACGTCCATGAAGCCCTTGCTGATGGTGACCTTGCCGTCGCGGGCGACCATGTACCCCGCGCCGTCGGGGTTGTTCCGGAACATTCTGCGGATAGTTGTGACGTTGGGCTGGCGGACACGCTTGGGGGAAACACAAATGATGCACATGGTTGGTACCTCCTGAATGTATATTTGGAAGCTGTCGTTGGCTCCCGCGACGCTCCTCTCGATTCCGGAGCGTTTCGGCCTGTGCCGGAGGCCATCGTCAGGCGGGCGTAACATAAATCACTCTGGTGGGGCGGAAAGTCAAGATAACTCTGCGAGTGGTTGTACATCCTCCGGGGGATCAGCCCCGCGACCACAGCGGGTCGCGCAGGCCGATGATCTCATAGAAGCTGTCCTTCTGGACGAGCTGGTCGATGTAGGTCTCGCGGGCGCTTTCGGATCTGAAAGCCCTGCGCTTGCACACGATGCGTCCCCGGGCGGTGATTTCCTTCCATGCGATTTCGTACATTGTGTTGTCCTCCTTTGTGTTCTTGGGGCGATGGATATTTGAGAGCCGGGTCGGCGGGCAGCTTACCAGATGCCGCCGCGCCGATGGAGATGTGCCTGCCGGTCCAGATTCAGGAGCTCCTGGGCGACCTGTTCCTTGGTCAGCTGGCCGAGGGTGGCGACTCGCTTTCCCTCGCGGAACACGAACCAGCTGTGGCCGGTGACGCCTTGTCGGGCCCAGTGATAATTGGTCTCGTCGTAGGGGTGGATGCTCTGGATGCACAGGGTTCCGGTTCGCGGGTCGATTCTGCAGCTGAAACGCTGTCTGTCGATGGCGAAGGTTTCATTCATGGTGGTGTCCTTTCCGGGCTGCAAGCCCTGCGATATTTGGAAGCTCTATGGCTGCGACACTGTCGCTGGCTTCCCGCGACCGGACGCGGTGTCCGGTTTCGGCCCGGTGCCGCCGGGTCCTCATCAGGCGGGCGATTCAAAAGCTGTGGGGATTCAATCGAAGGGCAGGTCAGTTGTCTGAGGGATGTGCCTGTCGTCGCAGAGCATTTCCATTGCGCAACTGTAGTGGGAAAGCTGTGCGAGTTTTTCGAGCAGATTCAAGCGCTCTTTTTCGAGGTCAGCATAAGCGTCGGCTGGCGCGAATCCACAGCCCAATTCTGTGTCTACAGCGATGAACTCATCGATTTGCTGTATCGACCGGATGAGCTCCTTCTTCTGGCGTGTCATGGATGTACCTCCTTTCGATTTGGAAGCCTGTGGCTTCCCGCGACCGGACGCGGTGTCCGGTTTCGGCCCGGTGCCGCCGGGGCCTCGTCAGGCGGGCGATTCAAAAGCTGTACGGTTCCGCGAAGTCCATGCTCGCGATGGGCGCTTCTGTGCTGTCCTCCCAGTCATGTGCAATCAGCTCGATGCGGGTGTAGATTTCCGCGCTGTCGGGTTCCGCGAACAGTCTGAATGCTTCCCAACTGTCTGCCAGTGCCATGTGCTCCTGCTCCTCGCAGGGGATGTGACCGTCGCGCAGATGAAAACGGATGATGTAGGTGATTCCGGGCATGGGTGTACCTCCTTTCGATTTGGGAGCCTGTGGCTTCCCGCGGTCTATTTGCCCCCCGTAGGGGCAATCCGGGCCGGGCCCGGTTTCGGCTGAGTGCCGCCCAGCCCTCGTCAGGCGGGTTTCACACGCAGGGTAAATGTCTTTCCCCGGGCCTCGATTTTGAAGCCGACCTTTCCTTCGCTGGTGGTGTGCCGGGTCATCTTCGTGATGTCCTCCAGCTTGGCGGACTTCATGCGGGGCTGTCTCCGGAGCCAGCGCAGGGCAATCGATTTGAAAGCCGGGCCGAGCTCCTTTTCGAGGTCGAAGTCCTGTGCCTTCCACCGCTGTATCCGAAGGCGCTGGATGTCCATCGCGGTCTCCATGTCGGTGTACCAGCCCTCGGGGTGCCGATGGTTGGGCTCCTGTATCTCCGCCAGCTCGATTTGGGAGAGAACCTCGAGGCGGTTGTTCCAGATGGTGCAGTCCCAGCCCGGGTACACCCGGTCGGTGTTCCTGCCGACCACTATGCAGATTTTGTGGCCGTGGAAGGTGTCGCGGCCCCAGACCATCTCGCGGTACAGCACGGCCCTTCGGATTTCGGAGCCGTCGGTGAGGTCGATGTGGGCGATTTCGCCCTGATGTCCGGGCATGGTGCCGGTGTTGATGTGCCAGCCGTCGTTCAGGAGCTGAGCGACCTTCGCGCTGTACATGCGCTCGACTGTGGATTTTTTCATGGGGTGTACCTCCTCTCGATTAGGGAGCCTGTGGCTTCCCGCGACCGGGCTGTGCCCGGTTTCGGCTGGGCGCGACCCAGCACTCGTCAGGCGGGTTGATTTCAAAGCTGTGCCTCCCTTCCCACCGCCGCGACTCACTCGTCGCGGTCGGTGGTGTCGCGCCGGGCCGCGTCCGGGTTGTGCCGGGCGGTTTCCGGGGCATTTCGCCAAGCCGCGTTGCCGGGCATGTGCTTCATGAGGTGTTCGCGGGCGGTCTTGAACTCGGGGCCGTTCATCTCGAGCCGGAGGAGCCAGCACCGGAAGGTGTAGGCGGGGTTGTCGGTCTCGGTGCGCCGGGGGCTGGCGCTTGCCGACTTGAGAGCCATGGCGCTGATGGCCATGCACAGCTGGATGTAGGCCTTGACCTCGCCGTCGTTGAGTGTGCTGTTGAAGGCCCGGAACTCGATGGTGCCCTTCTGGAACACGCTGTGCAGGTTCAGGAGGTGATACCGGCTGTGGTCGTAATGCTGCCGGGCGTGGTATTCCCAGTCGCGGTCGTTGTACCACACCCGGGCGAAGTCCTCGCGGGTGGTGGGCTTCTTGGTGTTCAGGCGGCGGAGGAAGTCGGGGTCGACCGGGCGGCACCATTGGCTGCGGCGCTCGGGGCTGATGCGGAGACACTGGGTGAGCAGGTCCTCCTTGGAGTTGACGATGTTCACCAGATTGCGCAGGGTCTTCGGGGTGTGGCTCCCCTCGCCGATGTGGATGTGGATGCCGCAGGAGCTGTGGGCGACCGCGCCAGCGGCCTTGAGGGCCCGGACGATGGCCTGCACCGTCTCGATGTCCTCCCATTTGCACACCGGGCTGACCACCTCGGAAGCCTGATCGCGGGGGCCCGCGATGGAGCCGTCGGTGACGACGCTCCAGCTCCTGCCGTCCACACCGGTGACGCGCCACTTGTCGTAGCCGCCGCCGGGGTGCCGGACTGTGCCGCCGCCGGGGATGGTGGCCGCGATGACGCGGGCCGCCTTCTCGCGGGAGATGTGGTTGAGCTCGATTTCGATGCCGAAAGTCTGGTTTTTCATGGGGCAAACCTCCTTCAAAAAAATGTGCGGGCTTTCCGCGACGCTGTGCGCGTTTCGGCTGGGAGCCCTCCCAGCCATCGTCAGGCGGAGTCCGGGTGCGAGACCCGGTGTGGGCGTAGGGGTGGTGCTCGGGGCATGGCTGCTTTCCTCCTTTCTTTTGGGCTTCCCGCCCGGGCCCGGGGCGGGAAGGATCGGTCGGCGGTGGGCACCCACAGCGACCTCTCGAGCGGTACGCGGTGGGGCGGCGGGCCCGGTGCCCGGTTCCCGCTGGCTGCGGGGTGCCCGGGGCGGGCGTCCTTGGGGGGCGGGCGCGGGGCCCGCGGGGGCCGGGCGGGGGGCCCGCCCGGGCGGCTTTTTCGGCCGCAGCACATTAATCACTCTTTTCGGCCGAAAAGTCCAGATAAAAGACAGCGTTGTTTCAGCGTTCTTTGGGAGTTGTGATTGCGTCGTTTTTGATAAATCGGGGCCCGGAAAATGCGCCCGCTTTTGCTATATAGAAGCGCGCCGCTCCGCCCCGCCCCGGGGGCCCGCCGCCGCCCGCCGCCGCCGGATTTTTCCCCGCGCCCGGGGCCGGAGTGTGTAGCTGCCGCCCGCCCCCCCAGACACCCCGCCGGGGGCTTCGCCGCGCCCGCCCGCCGCCGCCCGGGGGGCCCGTCGCCCCGCCCGGGGCACACCGCCC
>CACWZI010000029.1:30065-30757 GCA_902765305.1 uncultured Eubacteriales bacterium | reverse complement strand
AAACATGCTGGAAGGCGCGACCGCTATCGAGCGCAGCCAGCAGATTGGTGGGCATAAAATGTAGTCCCAGGACAATCGAAGGAGGTCTGATGTCATGCAATCCTACGCGATCCCGGCTTCTGCCTCCGCTGTCATGGCCAGGTACGGTAACATCATTTTCCTCGACAGACCGGCTCATGACGGCGATCTGTTCAGCAGGCGACACCCTGCTATGACGCGGCTGAACAGGGCTAAGATATTTGCACCGTTTGCCGCGCTGGTCGGATTCGACGAACGTGTCCGGCGGAAAGAAGTCGCATATGTCCCCAAAGTGGAATTGGATGCTGATGAAGAATGGGAACTGAACCGGCGGCTCATGATTCTCCATAAGCGTACCGCGAATTCAAGGCTTGCACGTGCAAATCCTGGCCATGATCGCCGGGACAGAAACCTATTCCGGCGGATTGGTGTGGCAATGAAGAGAATCCTTGTCATTTACACCGGCGGAACGATTGGGATGGTCGGTACACCCAACGGCTACGCGCCGGAGAAGGAACTCTGCTGAAATCTGATTTCATGTCATGTTGCAGTTCAAATATCTCACGATTCATTTTCCCTCATCCTGTGGTATGAATATTGTTACCCTTGTTCCACCCGCTTCGCGCCCTTCGATTTCCAGCGTCCCGCCGCACATCGTTTTCAGCCGCTCGCGG
>CACWZI010000029.1:0-30005 GCA_902765305.1 uncultured Eubacteriales bacterium | reverse complement strand
CCCTCATCCTGTGGTATGAATATTGTTACCCTTGTTCCACCCGCTTCGCGCCCTTCGATTTCCAGCGTCCCGCCGCACATCGTTTTCAGCCGCTCGCGGATGTTTTTGAGCGCGTAGTTCGGCTCATCGTCGTCCGTCGGCGCGAAGCCGGGGCCGGTGTCCTCCACGGTGATCTTCACGCCCCGAGCCGTGTCCCGGGTGACAACAGAGACGTACAGCGGCTCCAGATCCGGGTCCATGCCGTGCTTGACGGCATTTTCCACGATGGGCTGAAGCGTCAGGGGCGGTATGCGGAAGAAGGTGTCCGGCGTGTCAAACTCCACGAACAGGCGGCCTTCAAAGCATGCTTGCTCCACCGCGAGATACGCCCGGGTGTGTTCCAGCTCCTTTTCAAAGGAAATCGTGTCCTCCTGCGCGATGGCCGTGAAGTTGTTTTGCAGATAGCGGGTAAAATCCCGTATGACCCGCTGAGCCTTGGGTGGATCCTTTGTGCAGAGGTAATAGACGTTCATCAACGTGTTGTAGATGAAATGCGGCCGCATCTGGGCCACGGCGGCGCGCGTCCTCTGCCGCGCCGCTTCATCCCGCTGCATCAGGTAGCGCTTGACCAGCTCCGCCATCAGGTACAGCTCCACGAGGATGATCTGTATGACGTCCACGGCGAAAAAGCAAACCAGAAACATGACGAACTGCGCGCCCGTTACCCTCTTGCGTCTCAGAAACAGCGCGATCAGACAGTTGACCGTGAGCGCCGAAATGATGACGACATACACATAAGACCAGCGCCCGGCGCGCGTCGCATAGTCCGGCGTGATGCTGACCGCGCCGGTGAGATGCGCCAGCCACTGCGCCGCGATCAACGCCGCCGTCAGCGCACACTGGATGCGCATGGCCGCGCTTTTGAGGTAGTTTTCGCCGCAGCATTGGAGGAAATAGGCGAACACCAGCAGCGACGGAAGCGGGGTGATCAGCGCCTCGGCACAGAGCAGCGCCCGAAACAGGGAATGCGAAACCTGATTCTGCGCGGCAGCACGTTTCAACAGGGCGAGCGCCGCGCTGAGAAGGGCCGAGGACAGTATGGCAATGCACAGGCGCGCGGGCCATCGGTCGATGTCGCGGGCAAGGAAGACCAGAATCAACCCGAATATGCCAAACAGAACCGCCGACGCCTCCGCCGCCGCCCAAAAATCAAACCCCAACATCATATCAGCCCCCTCACGGGATACCGCAGCTTGGGAATCTGCCGAAGGATCTCCTCCGCGTCCAACGGCTTGAGCAGAAAGCCGCAGGCGCCGGTGTCCCAGGCGTCGAAGGCGTATTCCCGATAGCCGGTCAGATAGATCACGTTGGTGCGCGGGCGGATGCGCAGCAGCTCCCGGCACAGGTCAAGACCGCTGCTCCTGCCCAGCTCAATGTCCAGGAACGCCAGCGATACCGGGTTCTGCGTAAAATACTCCACGGCCTCCTGCCGCCTTGTAAAGCCGACGATATTCGCGCCTGGCAGTGCCTGGCGCAGAATGGGGAGCCCTCCTTCAAGAACGATGGGGCTGTCGTCCACCAGCAGTACGTTGGGCGCTCCGTCAGATTCCTCCGCAGCCGCCAGCAGCGCCGCGGTATCCACGCCCAGGGTCTCCGCAATCAGGGCAATCGTAGCTACGTCGGGCATGCGGCGGCCCACCTCCCAATTTGCGACACTGGGGCGGCCTACATGCAGACGATCCGCCAGCTGCTGCTGTGAAAGCCCGTTTTCAATGCGGAGACGGCGCACCGTCTCTCCGAAGGATTTCGTCATAGCGATTCTGCCCCCTTCTCCTATTAATAGCATACAGAATATGGATTGAAAATACAAGCGCAAGCGCCTTAATCGTTGTGTCTTTCTGAAACGTCCCTTTTCTGACGCTGCTCATTTGGATATAATGGAAACGGGTGCACAATGACAAAGGTGTTATTGTGAAAGCACATCCACACAAAGGAGGAACGAACAAAATGAGCCTTGACAACGCAAAGAAGTCGATCACCATCCTCGGCGTGCTGAACATCATCCTCGGTATCTTCGGAATTGGTCTGGGCGTCGCTTTCCTTTCGGGCGGCAACATGCTCGGCAAGAGCGTCATTGAAACGGCCGCGCCCGCTGCTGAAGGCGCGGCGGAGGCGCTCACCATGTCGGGAATCATGCTCGTCCTGGGCGTCTTCGTGCTGGTCGCGTCCATCGTCTACCTGCTGCTGGGCATCTTTTCGATCATCGGCGGGAAGAACCCGGTCAAGATCATGCCCGCCTATGTGCTCTCGATCATCGCGATCATCCTGTCGATCGTTACCATGATCCTCAATTTCGCGAGTGGCGTGAATGTCTCCACCATACTTGACGGTATCGTGGGCATCGTCTTCAGCGCGACTTCGTTCGCCTGCGCGAGGACCATCCGCAACAGCCTTTGAGTCCGGTGGCAGACATCTGAGATAGCAGTCGCGCCGCTGCACATCCGTGAAGGCGCAACCAGCCCGCGCGAATCCTTCGGATTCCAGCGCGGCGCTGCCGGCGACCCGCTTGCGCGGACGCCGGTGCGTCAAACCATCTGAACAGTGACAACCTCGCCCGGCCTTACACTGGGCGGTTGTTGTAAAGGAGGAAGAAATACCCATGAAGAAAATGATTGCTATGCTGTTGTGCCTGGTGATGCCGCTGACCGCTTTCGGCTGTGTCGGCGCTTTTGCCGAGGCTACCGACCAAAAGGTTGAGGTGACCGACCAGATGGTCGAGCCCACATTGCCCGTCGTCGACTTCGGCCCCCAGTCCGAAGAAGTTGAAAAGGCATTGATCGCAGAGGCCGAAAAGCTGCCCGACAAGCTTGACCTGAGGGATTTTGAGGGGAAAAACTACGTGACCCCCGTCAAGAATCAGAGTCCCTACGGCAGCTGCTGGACGTTCGGCATCACCGCCGCGGCGGAGATTTCCTTTCTGCACGACAACGGCTTCGGCGTTCCGGCGGGAGAGGTCAATGATCTTGTGGATTTTTCCGAGAAGTACATCAGCTGGTTCGTGCGCCATCCCATCACCGAGGAAGAGGTGCAGACCGGGCATGTTCGCGCCTCGCAGGTCGGCGAGGGCTATGACCCCGGCGAGGCGGAAAAGACCGACATCAACACCGTCTACAACATCGGCGGCAGCGCGACCTTCGGCACCAGCTTTTTCGCGGGCGGCTTTGGCCCGCAGCCTGAGCTGGAGGAGATCGACGGCTGGCAGCCCTACGCCTATCGCGGCAAAAACGGCTGGCGATTGAACGACACCGATGAATCTGAAGAAGCCGCCGCGGCGCGCAGGGAGTACTATAAGAACGACTTCCAGAATCAAATGATGTTTAAGGCCTTTCAGCAGGGAGGCCTTATCCCCGAGGACATGGATTATGAGGATTGGTGCTTCAATTCCGAAATGAGCCTCTATCACGAATCCTTCGGCAAATCGGAATACGCGCCCTATGACGACTGGTCCATCCCACTGACCGCCCAATATCTCAACCCCGACATCGTTCTGAGCTTTAAGAACAGCTACAACCTGCCCTCTCCCAGTGAAACGAACGACTTGGGGCTCTGGACGGGGTACAACGCGGCGGGCACCGCCGCCATCAAGGCGGAGCTTGCCCGGGGTCACGGCGTCTCCATCGGTTACTGGGCGGACCAGAGCATGCCCGGCGATACGATCGGCGACCAGGGCTATATGAACACGACTACCTGGGCCCAATACTACGACGGCATGGAATACGCTAACCACCAGGTCACGATCGTCGGATACGACGATAATTATCCCAAGGAGAACTTCACCCGAATCCTGAACGGAAAGGTCGTGGAGAACAGCACACCCCCGGCGGACGGGGCGTGGATCGTGAAGAACAGCTGGGGCGCGCTGACCGAGGCGGACAAGGCGACGGCCAAGGTGAACAAATACGGCCAGACCATCTATGATAGCCCAAACGCCAGCGCCTGGGGCATCGACGACACCGGGTATTTCTATCTTTCCTACTACGACCACAGCATCAACGCCCCTGTCAGCTTTGAATTCTATCCTTTGCTCGAAACAAAGTACGCCGAGATCAATTACGACCAGTACGATTTGATGCTGTCGGGCGGCTATGAAAAGAAAACCAGCGACAGCGAGATCATGTCGGCGAATGTGTATGAAGCCGAGGAGGACGAGTACCTGTTCCAGATTTCCGCCATGACCATCGCTCCCCGGACCACTGTGCGCTACGCGGTTTACAAGGACATAGAGGACGGCAATCCCGCCTCGGGCGCCTTGTTGGAGGAGGGCGAGACCTTCCAGGAGTGGGCCGGATATCAGCGCATCGACTTAAAAGAAGAGCATCTTTTGAACAAGGGCGAGAAATACGCCGTGGTCATCACCCAGTCCTATGACACCGACGAGGGCAAGACCTACGCGGTACCCTATCCCCAGAACGCCAATGCGGCTGCAATGTTCGAGATGGGAGGCGTGACCATCAAGAGTACGCTTAACCCTGGTGAGAGCTATATTTTCATCGATGGCGCATGGAAGGACTTCTACAACTTTAAGGATGAAATCATCAATTCAATGGCGGCAGACCTCGCTTCGCTCGGCGAAGAGACTGACGGGGAGACCGACGAAGAGGCGCTCAATATGCTTATGGCATTAATTGGAAACATCAGCATGGACGACATCACCCTGGATAACTTACCGATCAAGGCGTATCTTGTATCTGTCGAAACCTATAACGAGGCCAAAGCGAACGTAAAAGCGGACTGATACCGCCGCGCCCGAAACTGGGCAGGCGGCAAAGACCGCTTTCGAGGCGACGATTGTGACGCAGACCGTCCCCGGAGCGACCACAACGGAGGAAGCCAAACCGGCGCGGATGTGTCAAGGCTGGCAAAGAAAGACACCTAAAAAACCCCTTCTCCGACATCAGAGAAGGGGCAATCTATATCATCAGTCCTTCAGATCAGCGTCAAACTCGAGGATGGCGCCCGTTGCTGCATCGATGTCAAACTCATACTCCATGCCGTTTACGACGAACTCGATCTCGTAAACCGTGCGACCGTCGTCCTTGTCCAGGTGCTGCTTCGTGAACTTCACGTCTTCCTCTTTCATACCGACCTTCGCCAGCGCGATCTGCTTGGCAGCATCCAGGGTAATTGAACCATTGGCATCGACCAGCGCGTGTTCTTCGGTTTCAAACTCCGTAATCTCGCCGGTGGAAGCATCCACATCCATCTCATATTCGGTGGAGCCCACATAGAATTCGATGTCGACAACCACCCGACCATCTTCATGATCGAAATGCGCCTTGGTAAAAATGGCATCCTCGGCGGCGACGCCGGCCTTGTCAAGCGCTATCTTCTTCGCTTCATCAAGGGTAACGTCTGCCAGTGCACAAGCACCAATGTTCAGTATCATGAGGGCCGCCAGCATCATCGCAAAAATCTTCTTCATTGTGAACGCCTCCTTATTCCGCAGTGCGGTGTGTTCTTGATGGGAACAGTATATCAAGTTGTTAGTCACAAAAGCGTCACAGTAAGCTTTGCTCTGGTTTACTTCTTCCCCCACCCCGGGAATTCGGCTGCCACCGCTTCGCAATGCCAGGTATAGCCGTCTCTGTTCTTCAACTTCTTCAGCTCTGCGGAAGCAGCTGCCTTGTCAGGGAATAAGAGTACATCGCTATCTTTCCTGACGATCCAGCCTATTATGCGCCATGCGTTATCATCCGTCTCTAAGCAAATCCCGGGGCTGTTGTGTGTCGTTCGCGCATCAGTCCCGGGTCATGTTTTAATCGTGACGGTTTGCTTCTTCATCAGGTACTTTGTGTACACCCAGACGTTCTAATGTCATTATAGTAAATCAGACGCCGGACGGCCGGTTCCCACAGGTCCCGGTCGTCCGGCAAAGGAACTCAGTTGCCTTCCATACGCATCATTCTGACTTTCTGATCAATGCCCTTCAACATGGTACCGGCATCGATCTGACCCGCGTGGTATTGATCGATCAGCGTCCTCGCATCACCGTCCCCGGTCGTGCTGTACAGCCATTCGACACCCTGAAGGACGATGCTTTTGTCGTTTGATCGGTACCAGTCGATGTTGGCCTGGCTGATATCCCAACTGGTCTTCTCATAATGTGCGGGGACGGGCCCTTTGTGTTGACACAAAGGGCCCGTCCCCGTGCGCTCCTGGCCTCACAAAAGGACTGTCCGTCCTTGTGTGTTATGCATTCGTGATCGTATCTATTCAGTCATGGCGGCACAAGCGCCGCCGCTACAACAGGCAACACACTGTAGCGGCGGCCCCAGGGCCGCCATAGAACCTACTGATGCGTACAGAACTGAACAGTTACTCGTGATCGTTCAATATTTCACAGCGTGCGGTTTTTTTCAATGGCTTCGAACCATCTCCCATACGCCTGTTATTCATACGCGCAGCTGAGTGCGAAGCGCCTCCTGAAGGACTTGGGAGAAATTGACGCCTCGCTCCAGGGCGGCAGCGTTGAGCCAGGCGGGAAGCGTGACGGTGCGGCTGACGGAGCGGTTGACGCGAGCCAGGCGGATCGTGGGCATGTATACGTCCACCAGAACGGCCCGTTCATCGGCATTCAACGCCACGTCCTTCAGCGCGGTCGGCGCGGGGATGGGTTCGCCGTCCTCCTCCAGGCCGGCCATGGTCAGACCCAGCAGCTCGCGGGCGGAGGCCAGCGCGTCGACATCGTCCTCGCCGCTGGTAGCAACGTCGAGATCAGGAAACGCAACGGAGATTTCTTCGCCGTCTTCATAGCCAAACACGGCAGGATAGATGTAGCGTTCCGGCTTTTTCATATTCAATTCCCTCTTTAATAGACTTATCTGAATCGAAGCCTGGACTGTCGTTCGATGGAGTCGAACGTCTTTCTCGGGATGCTCTTGCAGGGGCTTTGACTGTAGTGCGGCCCTTTTTCGTCGGGTGCTTGAACTGGTGGTGACTGCCCTCACAGCCGACCTCGTACCAGCCGTCCTTCAGAAGCTCCGCAATCACCTCTCTGCCGGACCATTGCTTCATGACTTAGTCCTCCTGGCGGAAAGATTATAACACATATAATAGTATGTGTCAATCGCCCCTGCTGATTTTTCCCCGTGTGTTATCCCTACTTCCGGTACACGAACTTCCCCTGCACCACGAAGTTCATGCAGAACAGCAGCACCTCCACCACGATCTTGGCCAGGGGGATGGGCCAGCCCAGGCGGAGGGTCAGCAGGTGCATGAGCAGCAGGTTCAGCCCCAGCACCGCGGCGGCCAGCAGCGCGTATTTCAAAAGCGCCTTGCCCAGGCTCTCGTTGCCCTTGAACACCACGTTTCGGTTGACGGTGAAGTTGACGGTGGCGCTGATCAGCCGGGCGGCGATCACGCTGAAGTTCAGCGAGGCCGAGGCGCCCCAGCCGCGGGTCAGCGCGCTGAACAGCAGCACCAGCACGTAGTCGATCACGAAGGCCAGCAGCGACGACGCGGCGAACTTCAATATGCACATGTAGATCTTCAGGGAGTCTTTGAAGGGGTTGAAGTGGCTGGAGGCGTTGTCCTCCAGGTAGACCGTCTCGATCCACTCTTCGAGGATGGGGATGCCGGACTGGGCGGCGGTGAGCAGCATGTTGATCTCGTACTCGTAGCGCTCGCCGGGGATGTCGGCGAAGCGTTTCATGACCTCGCGGTCGAAGGCCCGCAGGCCGGTCTGGGTGTCGTAGACGCTGACGCCGCTGGCCACGCTGAACACCTTGCGGGTGACGCCGTTGCCGAAGCGGCTGCGCAGGGGCACGTCGCCCTCGAACCTGCGGCTGCCCAGCACCAGCGCGCCGGGATGGGCGGCGGCGGTTTGGCACACCTTCAGTATGTCCTGATAGCGGTGCTGCCCGTCGGCGTCGGCGGTGACGGCCAGGCCGCACTGGGGCATGGAATCCAGCACGTGGCGGAAGGCGGTCTTCAGCGCCGCGCCCTTGCCCCGGTTCTGGGGGTGCCTGAGCAGCGTGACCCCGGCGGGCAGGGCGTCGAATATGGGCGCGAACTCCGGCCCGCTGCCGTCGTCCACCACGACGGGCAGGAAGTCGGGGTTGTCCTGGAATTGCGCAAGCAATGACAACAGTTCCTTCGCCGGCTTGTAGGCGGGAATGATCAGGGCGGTTTTCATCGGTGGCACTCCTTGGTAAGCATGTGGATGAGAGGGAAATTCTGATTTATCGAGCACAGCTCGATAAATCAGAATTTATTCCGCCTTCGTCTCGCAGTACGCGCAGCGGTAGACGGCGCGGCGGGGGTCGGTGAGGTTGAAGACGTGGGGCAGCTCCTGCTCCACGCTGGTGATGCAGCGGGGGTTCTTGCACTTGAGCACGTCCCGGATCTGCTTGGGCAGGGTCAGGTGCTTCTTCTCGATCAGCACGCCGTCCCGGATCACGTTCACGGTGATCTCCGGGTCGATGAAGCCGAGGATGTCCAGGTCCGGCTCCATGGCGGAGTCGATCTTGATGATGTCCTTGCGCCCCTGCTTGTGGCTGGGGGCGTTCTTGATGATGGCCACCGAGCAGTCCAGGCTGTCCAGGCCCAGGTATTTGTAGATCTCCATGCTCTTGCCGGCCTTGATGTGGTCCAGCACGATGCCGTTGCGTATGGAATCGATGTGCATTATGCCACCTCCAGCAGTTTCAGGATCAGCGCCATGCGGATGTACTTGCCGTACAGGGCCTGCCGGAAGTAGCAGGCGCGGGGGTCGGCGTCCACGGCAGTGGAGATTTCGTTCACCCGGGGCAGCGGGTGCAGGATCGACAGGTCCGCCTTGGCGGTCAGCAGCTTTTCCGGGGTGAGGATGTAGCTGTCCTTCAGGCGCAGGTAGTCCTCCTCGTTGAAGAAGCGCTCACGCTGCACCCGGGTCATGTAGAGTATGTCCAGCTCGCCCATGACCGAGGAAAGGTCCGTGGTCTGCACGTAGTCGATGTGCTTCTGCTGCAATATTTCCTTCTTGATGTAGCTGGGCAGCTTCAGCTCCTCCGGGGAGATCAGCACGAACTTCATGCCCCTGTAGCGGGCCATGGCGGCGATCAGGGAGTGGACCGTGCGGCCGAACTTCAAATCGCCGCAGACGCCGATGGTCAGGTCGTTGAGCCGGCCCTTTTCCCGGCTGATGGTCAAAAGGTCGGTCAGCGTCTGGGTGGGGTGCAGGTGGCCGCCGTCCCCGGCGTTGATCACCGGCACCGTGGCGGCCATCGAGGCCACCAGCGGCGCGCCCTCCTTGGGGTGGCGCATGGCGATGATGTCGGCGTAGCCGCTGACCACCCGCACGGTGTCGCTGACGCTCTCGCCCTTGGCGGCGGAGGAGCTCTGGGCCTCGGAGAAGCCCAGCACCTGGCCGCCCAGCTCGTACATGGCGGCCTCGAAGGAAAGGCGCGTGCGGGTGGAGGGCTCGAAGAACAGCGTGGCCAGCTTCTTGTAGCGGCACTTCTCCCGGTAGTCGTCGGGGTGGGCGATGATGTCGTTCGCCAGGGCGATCAGCTCGTCGATCTCCTCGACGGAAAGCTGCTGGATGTCGATCAGGCTTCTCATGCGTCGCCTCCGATCCAGCTCTCGTCCGAGGGGTTGTCCCGGAATTTGAGCAGCCGTTCCACGTCGGAGGGCTGTATGTAGCCGGTCTCGGCGGCGACCTTCGCCACCGCGTCCAGGTTGGTCAGGCTGACGTTTTTCACGTTCGCCGCCGCCAGGCGGTCCAGGCCCTTCTGCATGCCGTAGGTGAATATGGACGCGACGCCCAGCACCTCGGCCCCGGCCTCCCTCAGGGCCTCCACGACCTCGATGCAGCTGCCGGCGGTGGAGATCAGGTCCTCCACGACCACGACCTTCTGGCCGGGCTCCAGCTTGCCCTCGATGCGGTTGCCCCGCCCGTGGTCCTTCGCGCCGGAGCGCACGTAGCCCATGGGCAGGTTCATCAGGTGGCCTACGATGGCGGCGTGGGCGATGCCGGCGGTGGAGGTGCCCATCAGCACCTCCACGCCAGGGTACTCCCGGCGGATGAGCTGGGCCAGGCCGTTTTCCACGTCGTTGCGGACCGCCGGGGCGGTCAGGGTGAGCCGGTTGTCGCAGTAGATCGGCGACTTGATGCCGCTGGCCCAGGTGAAGGGCTGATCCGGGCGGAGAAAGATCGCGCCGATGGAGAGAAGGTCCCTGGCGATGAGATTCTGCATGGTGTTTGCCTCCGTTGCTGATTGAAATGAAAAGCCCGGCTACCGCAGATGCGCATACACATCTGCGAAACCGGGCTTTGCGCATGGGAAGGGGGTTGAAGGGACTTCGGCGGCGGCGGAGAAGGAAACAGCGCTGCCTTCGCCCGTGCGGACAACCGACGGGTCGTGCCGCCCGCCTGCAAAGGCCCTCGCGCCGCTGATCGTCTCCTGCAAGGCGTTATCCTCCCAATGCTCGTATCGTATGAAATTTTAATCGGGAGGAGCCGTGTTTGTCAATGACAAACGTGTGAATCATGTAATTTTAGTATTCCATGCAGTATGGAAGCGACCGGCGAGGCGCGGTTGATGCCGGTGGGGAGGGGCCTGGGACAGATGGCGCCAGGGACAAAACAGGCGCCTGTGAAGACATTATTCCAATCGTGTAAAAAGAAAAAACAAATAATGTTTTGTTGTTAAAAGAACAGCATTTCAATTTATAAAGGTAGACATTTTAGCTCATTTATGATATACAGTAATAGAGCAAGTGTGCTCTTCCGCCGATGCATACGCGAACGGTAAACCGGCCTGTGCCGTGCATGGCGCCATGACCGCATGTATTGAAAATGAGCATAATACCTTTGGAGGCTTGCCAGTTCGTATGAAGGATCAAATTGGGCGCAAAGCGCTGCGGGACAGCGATGGTAACAGGCGATTGTTTCAGCTGCTGATAGCTGTTTTCGCCACACTGTTTGTCGCTTGGCTGTCCATATCTTCCTGCCAAGCCACCTTTATAAACAGCGACGAGGCTTACGTGGCACAGGTTCTGTCCGGCTGCTTCACAGAAAAACCGATGAAGTGGGCGCCTTTTCTTTCTCCCGTGCTGTCCTATGGCTTCAGCGTGCTGTATCGCTTTTTGCCCGGCATCGCCTGGTATGCCTGGACGCAAAGACTGTTGATGATCGTCGGCGTCGCACTGATCGATGGTTGCGCGATCGACCGGGTCGCGGGCTGCTTCGGACCCAAACGCCTGGCTGTCGGCGGGTTGATATGCCTGGGAATAAACACCCTGCTCTGTTGGGCGCTGACCCGTATGAGCGTCTATAATACGGTGGCGATCGGCGGCAGCGCGGTCGTCTGCCTGATGGCAAGGCATGGATTCGAGGGAGACCGGTTTTGGTGGCGGGGCGTGCCGGCGTTGCTGATTTTTTCGGCGTGCATCGGCTTTCTGCCGCTGCTGGGGATCGGCCTTTTTTGTCTGCTGTTGCTTTCCGCGATGCGTTGGCGCGCGGCACATGTTCAGCTGTATGCCCAAAGCAAGGCCGTCGCCAGGCGCACCGTGGCGTTCGTCCTGCTGGTCGTCGTCCTGTTTACGGCAAACATCTCTGCCTTCTTTATCATGCATGGTCGGATGGGTGGAGAGAAATATGACGAATGGGAATCGCTTCGCAGGGCGTATGCGCGAAATACCACGGTACCTTATGGCGCTTACGCAGACAAATACGGGGAAGCGGGCTGGTCGAAGGGATTTCGCTTATTGACCGCTGGCCACTATTTTATGGACGAGCGCTTTAATGCCGAGGCGCTTGGCAGGGTGCTGAAGAACCGGGAAGCGGTGAACGAAGCGGCGGCGCTCCTGGGACCTGCCGAGGCAGCGAACGGGTACGTGGATACCGACATGCCCGTGGAAGGGCTGGCGCTGATCGCCCACGGCCTGTTGCTGCTGTGCCTTGTGCTGTCAGCAGCCAAAAAGCGCCGGAGGCTCATTATTCCTTCCGCTTATCTGTTGATCCTGGATTTGATTTGGCTGTTGCTGCGCCAAAGATGGAGCCTTGCGTTCCCGGAGGCTTTTGCATGTATGGCGCCGTGGATCTTCCTGATGGCCGATGCGGCGATGGATGGGATCGGCCCTGTCCTGCCGATGGCAGAAATTGTGGCGCAATTGAAGCGCGCTTCGTGGAAATACAGAAGCGCCATGCTGTTGGCCCTGGCCGGCTGCATCGTGATCGTGGCGGGCTGCTTGGATTTGAAGCAGGGCGCCGAACAGACGCTGACGGCAAACCGGGTCAATGCGGTATTTGAGAAAGACCGGGCATTCGAAGAATGCATACGGGATTATGCGCGGGAACACAGGGACAGGCTCGTGGTTTATCACTGGTCGAACAATACGACCTTCGATCCCTTTCAGACCGTGGGGAAAGGGGAGCTGTACAATCTGTTTTGCGATAATCTGGTTGGCGCATACAGCAGTCCCTATCGTACCCAGCTTCGCCTGAACGGCTTGAAGAAACCGCTCCGTTCCAGCGATTTCGCCAGAGACGACGTTCGTTTTGTGACGGATAACCAGGTTGTCGCCGAGAGATTGCTCGAGATCCTGAGCGAAGAATATGGCCTCAACGCCTGTGTTGTGGAGGAAAAGACCGAATCGGGCATACTGTTTGCCCGCTACCTGAAGGATTATGATCCCCAAAAGCCGATGAATGAAGCGGATTTGCCCGCTTTGGCTATGGTGTGCGACGATTCGAAGACCGGATCGAAGATCGTCAGGTATGCGCCCCAGCAGTGCCAGTCCGAACGCGCGGACGGAAAGGTTCGCCTGGTCAGGGAGAATGCGTTCACGGTCCATTATCATATCCGAAATGGTGCGGAAGCGTCTGACCGGATCACAGAAGCGCTCCTGAATAAGAAGACGTCGATATTGACCTGCAGGGAATTGGACTTTACAAAGCCCGGCTACGCCTTTACGGGCTGGAGGATGTACTGGCCCCAAGCGAAAGCATGGTATGTGACGGATGCCGAGGGTAAAGGAAAATGGGTCCGGGAGCTGTCGGAGGGCGATCAATATGTTCAGCTCAAGGACGGGGACGTACTCCGAAACACGATTCCGGAAGGCGATGAGCTGCATTTGTACGCCCAATGGGAAAAGAAGAGCCAAGGGCTTATAAGCGCGGATACGCTCTACCCGGATTGAGAGGTTGATATGCAAAAGCTTGGAATCATAGGGGCATCCTACCTGCAGCTTCCCCTGATCAGGAAGGCAAAGGCAATGGGCCTGGAAACGCATGTCTTCGCATGGGCGGCCGGCGACGTCGGCGAAGGTGAAGCGGATCATTTCTATCCGATCAGCATTGTCGAGCGGGAACGCATTTTGGAGGAATGCCGCCGCATCGGCATCGACGGGATCTGTTCGATCGCTTCGGACCTGGCGATGCTCACGGTGAACTATGTCGCCCAGCAGATGGGGCTTACCTCGAATTCCATGGCGGCGACCGAGGTATCGACCAATAAAAGCCTCATGCGGCAGCGCTTTGCCCAGATGGGAGACCCGTCTCCGCGGAGCGTGCGCGTTACGCCCGAGACGAAGCTGGACGCCATCGACCTGGCCTATCCCATGATCGTCAAGCCGGTGGATCGGTCCGGCAGTCGCGGCGTTACAAAGATAACCCGGCCGGACCAGCTTGCCGGGGCGGTCGAGCGCGCGATGGCGCAGGGCTTTGAAAAGGCCGCCGTGGTGGAGGAGTTCGCCGAGGGGATCGAGTACAGCGTGGAGAGCCTTTCATGGCAGGGCGCGCACACCGTGCTTGCGGTGACGAGGAAATATACCACAGGGGCGCCCGGGTTTATCGAGACAGGGCACATCGAACCCGCAGGACTGGACGCCGGGACCCTGAAGCGGGTGGAGGCCGTCACCAGGCATGCCCTGACCAGCCTTGGCCTCACCTGCGGCGCTTCGCATACCGAGATAAAGATTGACAGGGACGGCGCGATACGGCTGATAGAGATCGGGGGCCGCATGGGCGGGGACTGCATAGGCAGCGCGCTGGTGGAACTGTCTACGGGCATTGATTTTGTCCGTGCGGTCATCGAAACAGCCCTGGGACGCGCGCCTGAAAACATCGAGCCGCTGTTCCATCGCGCGGCGGCCGTGCGCTTTATACTGTCTGAAGACGATTTGAACGCGCTTGAACGCGTCAAGCGTGAAGCGCCCCAGATGTTGAAGGAATACAGCGTGCAGCCGTTCGACGGACGGCAGGTGACCGACAGCTCCACCCGCTTCGGTTATTTCCTGCTTCATGCGGACGCGCCGGAGACGCTCGTCAGGTATATGCCGGAAGAATAAGCGGTGGCGACTTGCGTGCTTTAGCCAAGCCGAAAACCATCAGGAGCGTTTTGAATGAAGATCATCAGCTTTGTCATTCCATGCTATAACAGCCAGTCGACCATCGGGGACGTACTGGACGAGTTAAAGGCCAAAATGACGGAAAGACCTGAATACGATTATGAGATCGTCACCGTGAACGACCGATCCCCGGATCGCGTTATCGATGTCCTGGAGCGGCGCGCCGCGGAGGATGCGCATATAAAGGTCGTCGACTTTGCCAAAAATGCGGGAAAGCACGTGGCGATTCTGGCGGGATACAACTATGCCCAGGGCGATTATGTGGTCAGCCTTGACGACGACGGCCAATGTCCCGTGGACCGTCTGTGGGACCTGATCAAGCCCCTGGAGGACGGCCACGATATGGCCATGGCCAAGTATGACGAGGTGAACGAAAAAGGCTATAAAAGGCTGGGAAGCTGGACGAACCACAAGGTGTCCCAGCTGCTGCTGGACAAGCCGAAGGACCTCCGCTTTACCAATTTTATCGCCAGGCAGCGCTATATATGCAAGGCGATGGCCCAGTACAACAACATATTTCCCTATCTGGAGGGGTTGTCGCTGCGGGTGACGTCTGATGTCGTGCTGGTTCCCATGACCGAGCGGTCCCGGCTGAGGGGCAAATCCAATTACACCTTCAAAAAATCCCTGGCACTGTGGATGAACGGCTTTACGGCGTTTTCGGTCAGGCCGTTGCGCCTGTCGTCGTTTGTGGGTGCGTTGACCGCCCTGCTCGGCTTTATCTACGGCCTGGTGGTCATCGTCCGCAAGCTGCTGCATCCGGGTGTTTCCGTGGGCTACAGCTCCTTGATGGTGGTGATTCTGTTCTGCTCAGGCATGATCATGCTGATCCTGGGCCTGGCGGGCGAATATATCGGCCGGATCTACATGTCGGTCAATCATTATCCCCAATATGTCGTCAGGAAAAAGCTCAATATCAGCGAAGAGGACGATGGCGCGCGCAGATAAGGACGGAGGGACAGGTATTTTGGATACTGTATATGTTTTTTTGTCGACGTATAATGGGGAGCAATACCTGAGACGCCAGCTGGACAGCATATTGGCTCAGAGGGACGTGGACGTTCGGCTGTGGATTCGCGACGACGGTTCGAAGGACAGCACCGTCGACATCATCTGCGACTACCAGAAGCGCTGCGGGAATATCACGCTCTTCCGGGGCGAGAACCTGGGCTATGTAAAGTCGTTCATGTGGCTGGTGACCCATTGCGCGCCCGAAAAGGGCAGCTACTATGCCTTTTCAGACCAGGACGACGTCTGGGACGGCGAAAAGCTGGCCTCGGGCGTGCGCATGCTGAAGCAGCTGGACGCAAGCCAGCCCAATTTATACTATTCGGACCTGAAGGTCGTAGACCAGGACGAAAACTTTATCCGTCGGGCGAACACCTGGGAAGGGACGATCGATAAATACATGTTTTCCGTGTTTATCGGCATACGGGGGTGCACCATGGTGTACAACGACGTGTTGCAGGCCATGCTGCAGGCCCATCCCGTCAAGGATATTTCCGGCCATGACAACTATATCGGCCTGGTGGCGTTCTGGCTCGGGAATGTCGTCTACGACCCCAACGCCTATATCAACTATCGCCAGACGGGCCGGAACCTTTCCATAACGGGCACCACAAAATGGAACAAGCTCAAGAAGAACTTTTCCTACCTGAAAATACGAATGACGACCCGGAAATGCATCCATGAAAGAAATGCCAGGGAGCTGATCGCCAACTATGGCGAACAATACCGCGCCCGGCTGGAGGACCTGGGGGCGGTGGCGTATTACCGCGAAAGCCTGAAGCGGCGTTTGTCGCTGCTGTTCAACGGCAAATTCAAAAAAGGGTTTTCACTGCCGATCAGGGTGTTTAACGACCTCTTTATCCTGTGCGGGAAGCTGTAGGGAACGGTTGCATACTGAACGTATGCCGGGAGAGAAGATTTTGGTCAGGTTTTCTTATTATGGACAGTATGACAGAGGAAGGTGGAAGAATGAAGAAGAAGCTGATGGTCCTGGGGGCGGGTTTTCCCCAGGTTAAGCTGCTGCAGGCGGCTCGTGAATTGGGTTACCGAACGGTTGTCGCGAGTATAGAAGGCGACTATCCGGGCTTCGCCGCTGCGGACGAGATCGCCTATGTGGATATCAGCAAGCCCGACCAGGTGCTGGCCGCGGCCAGGGAAGCGCATATCGACGGCATTGCCACCTGCTGCCTGGACACGGGCATCAAGGCGCTGGGCTACGTATGCGACGCGATGAAGCTCACGGGCCTTAACGCGGAGGCGGCCGAGCGCTGCAACGACAAGTATACCATGAAGCAGGCGTTTGCGCGGGCCGGTGTCTCCTCCGCGCGATTCATGGACGTCCACGACGAAAAGGAGCTGGACGACGCGATCAACGCGCTGGGTTATCCGGCGGTTTTGAAGGCACTGGACCTACAGGGCAGCAACGGGGTGTATATATGCAGGGACGAGGCGCAGCTGAGGAAGGCGTTCGACAACGTATGCCAGCTCAGCCGCATGTCTCATTTCATACTGGAGGAGTATATCTCCGGCAACGAGCTCGGGGCGCAGGCATTTGTCTATAACGGCGAGATCGTCTATATCCTGCCCCACGGCGACTATACCTATATGAGCAAGACGGCCATCCCGGTCGGGCACTTTGTGCCATTGGCGATGTCTGACGCGCTCGAGCATAATGTGATCGCCGAATGCGAAAAGGCCATACGCGCCCTGGGACTGGACAATTGCGCGGTCAATATCGATTTGATCGAAAAGGACGGAAAGGTGTATGTCATCGAGCTGACGGGCAGGGCGGGAGCCACCTGCCTGGTGGAGCTGGTCAGCATTTACTTTGGACTGGACTACTACAAGATGATCGCCATGACGGCCATGGGCGAAGATCCGAGGGACTTTTTCAAGTCGGGCGACCATCTTGGGGTGGCAAATGCCTCCCACATGCTGATTTCCGAGCGCACGGGCACGCTGAATGCGATCCAGGGCCTTGAAGCCTTCAAGGACGATCCGGAGATTTACGACCTGTCCGTCATCGTCAAGCCAGGCGATTACGTCGAAAAGTACAGCAAGGCGAAGGACCGGCTGGGCCAGGTGATCGTGAAGGGCAAAAACTACGAGGACTGTAAGAAAAAGCTGGACAGCGTGCTGGAAGGCGTTCGCTTTGTCGTCGGGTGAGGCAGGCCCGACGGAACCCCTGTACGCTTCGGACAAAGCGGCACGGGGAATGAAGCCCCGGCAAAGCCGGGACCCGAGAAGACGGTATAGTGGAGGCAGTGATGAAAGACAATAGCTTTCGAAGGCATGGTATAGCCTTATTTCTGATTGTTACGGTGTTGTTTTTCATCCTCTACTATCCGTGTATCTTCGGGGACAAGATGTATGGCTACCACGATATAGGACGGGATACAAAGAACCAGTATCTGCCCAATATGGTATACGCGCTGCGGAGCTTCAGGACGGGCGAGGTTGACGTCTATAGGCTGGATCGGGGGATAGGCGAATACTATCCTTCGATCCTGTACAAGTATATCAATGGGGTCAATCTGCCGATTTTGTTGTTTGGCGAGAAAAACCTGGCCTGGGGGCTGCTGGGCGCGACCTACCTGAAATACCTGGTAATCGCATTGTTTTCATGGCTGTTCTTCAGGCGGCTTTTCAAACACGACCTCATTTCGCTTTGCTGCGCGGTTGTGTGGACTTATTGCAGCTATTCCGTGGTATGGGGACAGCACTATCACCTGCTCACCAGCATCTGCGCGTTTACGATCGAAATATACGGGCTCCAGCTGTTCCTTGAAAGCGATAAAAAATCATTTCTCGTCATTCCCGCCTTTGCCTGCATGGCCTATACGGGCTATTTCTATCTTTGGATGGGGAGCTTCTTCGTGCTGGGTTATAGCCTGTGCTACCTGATCCTGAAGGGCGAAAAGCCCCTGGCCATACTCAGGAAGGCGATCGTATGCGTGCTATGCGTCATCTGGGCCTGCCTGATTGCCGGGGAATACATGTTTCCCGGCGTCATGGAATTTTTGGAGAGCACGCGGGGCTCGAACATCGCTTCCTCGGGGCAACCGACGGGCCTGTTCTACGGGAGCGATTACCTGTATGCCTTTATAGCCAGGCTGCTGAACCCGAATCTGCTGGGCGTCGGCAATAACTACAAGGGCCCGACGAATTATTATGAGATCGCCTTTACGGGCAGCGGCATCATTTTCTTGTTTTCAATGAGCGTGCTTCTCCTGGACCGGCAAACGCGTTCGAAAACCGCCTTCTTACTGGCGATGTGTGTCATGCTGGTATGCCTTCCCGCGGCCTCGAAGCTGTTTTCCATGCGCGCGACGACCCAACGGTGGAGCTTTGTTTTACAGCTCGCGGAAACGATCGGGATCGGCTTCGGCCTTAAGCAGTTGTATCAGGCGGATGATTTGGCCGCCTTCAGGAAGAAGGTATACGCCGCGCTGCTGCTGGCGGACGTCGTATGCTGCGGCCTGGTCCTGGTCCTGCTGACGGGCCAGCAGAACGCGGTGGTGACGCTGGACAACGCCGAGCTCAACAAGCTTTTGTTGCTGCTGCTGCTCTACAACATGTCCATTGTATTTGTGCTGCAGGATTTTCCGGGGTGGCAGCTTCCCCATTTGGAATACAAGAAGGGAATCGTTGGCCTGATCGTGGCGGTGGTGAGCGTCGAGGTCGTCGTCGTGAGCTTTCCGGCCATCAACGACCGCGCTCTGATCACTCAAAACAACTGGAAGAACGGCATGTACTACGACGGCAGCCGGACCGTTGCCCTACGGATTCGCAGACAGGACGACAGCCTGTATCGTGTAAGCAAAGCCTACGAATCGGTTTCCCGCAATGACGAATTGGTGCAGGGCTTCAATGGCGTCGCCGTATACAATTCCCTGAACGCCCATTGGCTGGTCAATTATTATGTCCAGATGGGATATAATGTCTCCAATACCGACGCCGCGACCGGTTCAAATTATATACGCTTCGCTTGCCAGGATGAAGCGGAAGCGGGGCTGCTGGGCGTAAAATACATCATGCGAAGAACCGAACAAGCGGGATTCAACCTGCGCGGCTATGATTCGATATATTCGGACAAGAAGCGGAATATCGAGGTGGGCCGGAACGATACGATTTCATCCTTCGGATATCTTTATGATACGCAACTGGATTATGAAGATATGGAAAGGTATGGGAACGAGTATATAAAGCTGAGCATGACGAAGGGCTATTTCGATACGGTGGACCTGCTTGCCCCCCAACCGGAGGATGACACAGAATCGGAACCGGAATCGGATGAGCCGCCGTTCGTCTTCGATGACGAAGCCGGCATTGGTTATCGCAGCAGGGAAATGCTGGGAGGACCTTTCCTGGGAAAGGCCTACAAGCTGAAAGACCTTGACCTTCCTGAACACAACATACCGCGAAGGATCTTTATCACGCTCAATCCAAGGGCGCAGGCAGAGGTTCACGTCAAGCTGCTGGCGGGAGAAACCGCGAAGGACAAGGTGGAGGTCACAAAGACGATCAAGGCCTCGAAGGGACGCAGTACGTATACCCTGGATATCAGCGATATTCGGGACATTCACACGATCAGCCTGGATGCCGACAAGAGCCTGTGGTTCGAATCCCTGCAGCTCGATTATGAAGATTCCGATGTGATCGCCGACAACCTGCGCAGGCTGTACGGCAATGGCCGGGTCGAATTGTCGCAGTCGGGCAGCTGCATCAGCGGCAGGGTCGTCAATTCCGGGACGGGAGACGAGATGCTGTGCGTTCCCGTGGTGTTTAACACGCACTGGCATGCCAAGGTGGACGGAACAGAAACCGGGACGCGGAACATCAACGGGGGACTGATTGGCATTGAAGTCAGCCCGGGCGAGCATACCGTTGAGCTGACCTACAGGGATCCTGTGCCCATGCTCGGGCGCATTGTTGGGTTGATCAGCTTCGCGCTGTATATGGTCTTTATTGCGATCGTGCATCTTCGCCGTCGCAGGGAAAGCGCGTGGGTGATGGAGACAGAGCGTCCCTTTGAATTCGAAGAAGCGTGAAAGACGGGAACGGGAGATTCCTTTCAGACTGTGAACAAAGGAGAGTAAGATATGATCAATTTTAACATTCCTCCCTTTACGGGCAGAGAGTTGGAGTATATTGAAGAGGCCGTGAAGAACAGGAAGCTGTGCGGGGACGGACCTTTTACCAAGCGCTGCAACCGTTTCCTCGAGGAGCTGACGGGCGCGACAAAGGCGCTGCTGACGACCTCCTGCACCCATGCCACAGAGATGGCCGCCATGCTCTGTGACGTGGGCCCTGGGGATGAGGTCATCATGCCATCCTATACCTTCGTATCCACGGCTGACGCTTTCGTGCTGCGTGGGGCAAGGGCCGTCTTCGTGGATATTCATCCAGAGACGATGAACATGGACGAGCGGCTGGTGGAACAGGCGATTACCGAGTCCACGAAGGCCATCGTTCCCGTGCACTACGCGGGCGTTTGCTGTGAGATGGACGAGATCAACCGCATTGCCCGGAAGCATCGCCTCATGGTCGTCGAGGATGCGGCCCAGGCGATACTGTCCGAGTACAAGGGCAAGGCCGCCGGCACCCTGGGCGATTTCGGATGCTACAGCTTCCATGAGACGAAAAACCTGAGCATGGGCGAGGGCGGCGCCCTGTTGATCAAGGACGCGAAGTATGTGGAGCGCGCGGAGATCATACGGGAAAAGGGCACCAACCGCAGCAAGTTTTTCCGGGGCGAGATCGACAAATACACCTGGGTCGACGCGGGCTCGTCCTACCTGCCCAGCGAGTTGAACGCGGCATACCTGTGGGCGCAGCTGGAGATTGCCCGACAGATCATCGACGATCGCATGGCCAGCTGGAACTATTACCGTGAAGCGCTGCGCGACCTGGCGGACGACGGCCGCATCGAATTGCCTTTTATTCCGGAAGGCTGCAGGCACAATGCCCACATGTTCTTCATCAAGGCGAGGGATTTGGAGGAAAGGACGGCGCTTATCCGGTTCTTGAAGGAGAACGGTATCGGCGCGGTGTTCCACTATGTGCCGCTCCATTCTTCCGAGGCCGGCGTTCGCCTGGGTCGGTTCAGCGGCGAGGACCGCTATACCACACGGGAGAGCGAACGGCTGGTGCGCCTGCCCCTGTATTATGGAATGGGCAACGCCGTAGAGCAGGTGTCTGCGGCGGTTCATGAGTTCTATTCCGCGGCGCGGTGACGCAGGAAACGCTGACTGCCGGGACACGCCTGTCCCGGCAGTGATCAAAGGTGGCTGGTACGATTGAACAGGGAAGCAGGTATTACCCGGCGGGCTTTTATCTGGAATACGGTTTCAGGCATGATCAACGCGGGTCAATCCGCGCTTATACTGATATTTATTTCCCATTTCCTGACCCATACGGACGCGGGCATGTTCACGATCGCCTTTGCGCTGGCGAATCTGTTTTCGACGATGGGGAGGTACGGCGTCAGGAACTACCAGGTGACGGACGTTCAGGAAAACAGCCGCTTCGGCGAGTACCTTCGGGCCAGGCTGTATACGGTCACGGGAGCGATGGCGATCATGCTGGCCTATCTGGCGTTCCAGGCGGCGAAGGGCATCTATTCGGTGGAAAAGATCAGCGTCCTGTTCGTCATCTGCGTTTGGAAGATGATCGACGCCGTAGAAGACGTATACTACGGAATGTATCAACAGAGGGGACGGCTGGACATCGGGGCGAAGTGCTATTCGGTGCGCCTGATGCTGTCGACGGCGGTGATGTGCGCGTTGCTGATGTGCCGCGTTTCGCTGCTCGTCGCGTCGATACTCGCGACGGTGATCAGCATCGCGCTGGCCGTGGCGTTTGTGCGCCTGACCATCGGCCAATTCCAGGCGTCCGGGGAAGCCGTTCGCAGGGAGGCCGTGCGTCATATCCTTCGGGTATGCCTGCCGCTGTTCGTCGGAACGACGCTTTCGATTTTCGTGGGCAATTCCCCCAAGTACATGATCGACTGGTACATGGACGAGGGAACCCAGGCGATCTTCGGTTACATCATGATGCCCGCTTTCGTCATCATGGTGCTGAACCAGTTTATCTACCAGCCCATCATACGCGGCCTCGGCGAGCTGTGGCAGAGCGGAAACCGGCCACAGTTCGTTCGCCGGGTGATGCTGCAGTACCTGGTCGTTTTCGCTGTCACGCTGCTTGTGATCGCGGGCGGCTATTTTGCGGGCATTCCGCTGCTTTCGCTTCTGTACAATATCGACCTGGCGCCGTACAAGACTGAGTTTATACTGCTCCTGCTTGGAGGGGGGATCTATGCCCTCGTCAATTTCATCATGGTACCGCTGACGGCCATGCGCTTCCAGAACTGCATCCCCTTCGGCTTTGCCGGCGCGGCGGTGCTCAGCGTCGCGCTCGGAAGCGTTTTCGTGCCGTCCAGGGGCATATTTGGCGCGGCTTGCCTCTATCTTGCCATAAACCTGATGCTGGCAATCTATTTGTCCGGCTGCTTCTTCTACAGAGCGATGAGGTCCGATTCGGCGAGGAGGTAAGCCCATGAAGCAAATTGGCATTCGGCGCAGCGCGGATTACCGTGGGGAATTGACAGCGCGGCAATCGTCCCATGGCAGGTTGCTGATTGAATACAGCCTGTTGTTCGCGCTGTTTTTTATACTTGTGTTCTCGCCGTTCTGGTTCTACGGCAAGGCGTTCCTGTGGAGCTCCGACGGAACGAGCCAGCACCTGTCGGAGCTGTTTTTCCTGAAGCGGTGGGTTCGCGCGGTGGCGCGGAACCTGCGCGTCGGGAAATGGGAGATCCCCTTCTGGGATCTGAGCGTCGGGTTCGGCCAGAGTACACTGGGCAACATCATCGGCTATCGGATGGCCTATAATATTTACGCGCTGCTGCCCGACAGCGCGCTGGAAGCCTACCTGTTCGTTCGGGTCGTCCTGTACCTCTATTTTTCGGGGCTATCCTTTATGACCTATGCCGGTACGCGGACAAGGGATCGCCAGAGCCTGTTGTTTGGCAGCCTGCTGTATGCCTTCAGTGGGTTTATGCTTTACTTTTCGGTCAGGCACTTCTTCTTTTTGGATTTTGCCGTGGGGACGCCCCTGCTTCTGCTGAGCGTAGACCAGATATTTGAACGAAAAAAGTCGTGGCTTTTTATCGCGTTGATTGCGATAGCGAGCCTGCGCGGCATCTATGTCATGTTTATGATGACGATGCCTCCCGTGATTTACGCGGTGTTCCACTATTTTGAGCTGTCGGTCGATGAAAGGGCGAATTGCGGGGGCTTTTTCAGGATACTGCTGCGGCATGTCGTTCATTACGTCGTTGCGATGGGCCTGGCCGCGATCGTCATCGTGCCGAGCCTGGTCCAGCTTTTCAGCAGCGCCCGAACCTCCGCCCAGAAGGGCGTGAGCCCGTGGCACTGGAACGCCAATGTCTATTTGAATTTCGTGCGGGCGATCGTCGATCCGGAAGCGATCAGCATTCAGGGCTATATCGCGATGCCGGGGATCGCCTTTATCGGCATATTCTACCTGATCTATTCCGGAAGGAAGCGTTACCGGCTGGTGCTGGGACAGCTGCTGCTGTATGCCGTCGTCTTCCTCGTGCCGTTTTTGACGATGCTGTTCAGCGGATTGGCCGGGCGGACCCAGCGCTGGTGCTTCATCTATTCCCTGCTGACGTCGATGGCCGCGGCGCTTGCGCTGCCGGGGCTGCTGGAGGACGACGGCCGGGGACACCGGTTTTGCCTGTGCGCCTTCCTGGCCTACGCGGCGCTCTACATGGCCGTTTCGATCTGGACCGACAAGGAGGTTTCCATCAGCCTGCTTGCCGCGATGATCTCCGCCGTTCTGCTGCTGGCGGTGGTCTACCCGAAGTGGGGGCGCCGGCGCAAGGGGCTGGCGGTCGGGTTGACGGTTGCCCTGGTGCTCGTCGAAATGACGGTGAAATCCTTTTACCTGTATTCTCCCCAGTACCAGAACTACATCAGCCAGCACATCGACGCGGGCCGGGTGCTTGGCGTCGCCACGGACAACGCTTCGGACGCCCTTGAGATGGCGGGCGACGACGGATTGTTCCGGACGGAGGTGCTGGCATTGCCCCGCTCCGCCAAGGATCTGCAGGGCAATTATGGCGCGCGCAACAACGTCAACGGCATTTCCAGCTACTTTAGCTATATCGACGCCCGGATGGCCAACTATTCCAGGGATCTGGGGAATGCCTGGCAGAAGACCGCCTTTAAGATAATGGACCTGGACCAGAGGACCGTGCTCAACGAGCTGGCCGCGGTAAAATATCTCGCCACGCTGGAAAACGGCCTTTCCAGGATTCCCTATGGGTATGTGGAGGTCGGTTCGCGCCCGAAGACGCTTTCGAACGGCGCCGAGGATACGGAGCACCTGTTCCGGAACCAATATGCGCTGCCCCTGTCCTATGCCTATGATGCCTGGATTTCCCGGGAGGATTATGAAGCGCTGCCCATCAATCGCCGGGAGCAGTCCATGCTGCAGGGCGTGGTCATGGATTCGGAGCTCCCGCTGAAGCGGGCGGAAACGACCTTTGACGATGTGGTCATATTGGAAAATGACGCCTTCATGGAGGCCTTCGCAAAGAACGCGGCCAAAAAGAGCGACAAGCTGGAATTGACGGACGACGGAACCCTGCGCGTAAAGGTCAACAGCCATACCGTGAGCATCCCCATTGAGGAGACGGAGGGGGAAATCTACCTCCTCCTCGAGAACGTGAGATATGAATCGGTCAATTACAGCAGGGAAAAGGTACAGCGGCTGATCGGGGAGGGCGCGTCCCGAACAGAAATTGCCAATGAGCAGAGAAAGGCGCGCACGTGGAAGCCGAGCGCGTCGAGTACGATTACGGTTACTTCCGGTGAGCTCAGCGACAATGTGCTCCTGGATGGAGGCGATGCCCAGTACTACATGGGCCCAAGGGATATTCTGCTGAACCTCGGCTATGGCGCCACGGCAAAACAGCTGAAAATCACCTTTTCAACCGCGGGGGAATTCCGCTTTGACCGCATGGCGCTGATTGCCCAGCCGATGGATTCCTATGCAAAGAGGGTTCAGCCGCTGTTGGACCGGCAGGCGCTGTCCACGGAAATCGACGGAAACGACGTTACGGTGAAGTACGATCTGGACGAGAGCGCATTCGCCTGCCTGGCCATCCCCTATTCCGTCTCCTGGAGCGCGACGGTGGACGGGGAAAAGGCGGAGCTGCTGCCCGCCAACGGCATGTACATGGGCGTGATGCTCACCCCCGGGCCGCATACCATCGTGTTCAGGAACCAGATGCTGGGCTTCCGGGAGGGCGCGATCGTCTCGCTGGCGAGCCTCGTGGGACTGATCGTATTTGCAATCGTAAGCCGAAGGCGACGGTCCAGGCCCGACGATTGACGGGATTCAAAGGGGGCTGCCTCAACGAGGCAGCCCCCTTCGAATGATCGGATCAACCCACAAATTCCTCGATACACCGCCGATATGCCGCCACCGGGTCCTCTGCCGCGGTGATGGGGCGGCCGACGACGATGTAGTCGCTGCCCAGCTCACGGGCGCGGCCGGGGGTGGTGACGCGGACCTGGTCGCCCACAGCGCCGTCCGAAAAGCGCACGCCGGGGGTGACGGTGATGAAGCCCGCGCCGCAGTTTTCGTGGACCACGGGGCTCTCCAGCGGGGAGCAGACCACGCCGTCCAGCCCGGCGGAGCGGGCGTTCTGCGCGTAGTGCATGACCACCTCGGGAAGGGGGCGGTCGATCAGCAGCTCGTCCTTCATGCGCTGCTCACTGGTGCTCGTCAGCTGGGTCACCGCGATCAGCAGAGGGCGGGTGCCGTCGGGGCGGGTCAGGCCCTCCAGCGCGGCCTTCATCATCTCGATGGTGCCGAAGGCGTGCAGGTTGGTCATGTCCACGTCCAAATCCCGCAGCACAGCCATGGACTTTTTGACCGTGTTGGGGATGTCGCACAGCTTCAGGTCCAGGAAGATCCGGTGGCCCCGCCGCTTGATCTCGCGCACGATGTCCGGGCCCGCGCCGTAGAACAGCTCCATGCCGATCTTCACGTAGGGCTTGCGGGCCTCGCCGTTGAATTTGTCGAGGAAGGAAAGCACCGCCTCGCGGCTGGAAAAGTCGCAGGCGACGATGACGTCTTTACCCATGATGGTACACCTCCGTTGGTTGGTTGGTTGGGAAATACTGATTTGTCAGGGAGATGAGGGAGACGAGGGAACAGGGAACAGGGAACAGGGAACAGGAATGGCGGCTGCCGCGAACCTTCCGAGGTCGTACGAAATGTTGTACCAACTTATGCATTCCCGCCAACACCGCGACAAATCAGAAGTTACAGCACGCTCTGCCCAATACTTATGATGATCGGCAGCGTTCCGGCGAAGAGCAGGGTGGACAGGATCACCGTGTGGGCGCAGAATTCCGGGGCCTTGTCGTAGCGTATGGCGTAGATGCTGGTCAGGGTCGCGCAGGGGCAGGCCAGGTAGACCAGCACGCACAGCCGGGCATCCGCGTCCAGGGGCAGAATCCGTAGGATCAGCATGCCGGCGAGGGGGATCGCCAGGTTGCGCAGCGCGGCGATCAGGTAGGATCTGCCCTGGCGCAGCACCGTTCCAAGGGCGCTCTCCGAGAGCATCACGCCGATGATGATCAGCGAAAGGGGCGTGATCATCGACCCGATGCCCGATACCACCGTCTGCACCGGGGCGGGGAAGTGGAGCTTCGCCGCCAGCATGCCCACCAGCGCCAGGGTGGACACCATCGACGGGGTCAGCAGGTTCTTCGGGTCCATCCGGCCGCCGGTGAACAGGCTGTGCTGCACCGAGAAGAACAGCACGTTGAAGGCGATCATGGCGCTGGCGTTGTACAGCACCGCCATGTCCCCGAACAGCGCCCGGCACAGGGGCAACCCCAGGAAGGTGCAGTTGGGGTAGGTCAGCAGGCCTGTGGCCGCGGCGGTCATCTCCGGCGGGGCCTTGCGGGCCCGGTGGACGGCGACGGAGAGGGCGGTGACGCAGCCGTAGACCGCCAGCGTGAAGGCCAGCGCCGCCAGCATGCCGCCCATCTCCCGGCCCCCGACCTCCTGGGAGGCGGCGGAGAGGATCGTGAAGGGCAGTATCAGCGTGGAGCACAGCCCCGACAGGTAGCGGCGCTGCTCGGGGCTGATCAGCTTCAGCTTGCCCGCCCCGAAGCCGACCAGCACGTAGAGCAGTATGACCAGGATCTGGGTGAAGACCAGGGACATGGACAAGGGTATGGGCCTCCTTTCGGGTAATTCTGATTTGTCGGGCTATGAAAGGGGAGCCCTATCCCCCGCTTCGCGGGTACTTCCCCACTGCGGTGGGGGGGCACCAAGCTGCTTTTTTAGCTTCCCCACCGCAGTGGGGAAGTGGCCCGAAGGGCCGATAGGGCTCCCCTTTCCTTCAGCTCGACAAATCAGTATTTCCCAGCTCTGACAGGGAATCGATGCCATAGCGTTCCATCTCTCCGGGCAGCGCTTCGACGATGCGCTTGCAGGCGTAGGGGTCGACCAGGTTGGCCGCGCCGACCTCCACCGCCGTGGCGCCGGCCATCAGCATCTCCAGCACGTCGGCGGCGCTGGATATGCCGCCCATGCCGATCACGGGGATGTCCACGGCCCGGGCCACCTGGTACACCATCCGCAGGGCCACCGGGAACACCGCCGGGCCGGACAGGCCGCCGGTGGTGTTGGCGATGACCGGGCGGCGGGTGCGCAGGTCGATGCGCATGCCCAGCAGCGTGTTGATCAGGCTCAGGCCGTCGGCCCCGGCGTCCGCGCAGGCCCTGGCGATGGATACGATGTCGGTCACGTTGGGGGACAGCTTCATGATCACCGGCTTGGTGGTCACCGCCTTCACGGCCCTCGTGACCTCGGCGGCGCAGGCCGGGTCGGTGCCGAAGCTCATGCCGCCGTGATGGACGTTGGGGCAGCTGATGTTGACCTCCAGCCAGCCCACCTGTTCGCAGGCGTCCAGCAGGGCGCAGGTTTCGGCGTACTCGCCCACGGAAAAGCCCGAGACGTTGGCCATCACCGGCCTTTGGAAGATTTTTTTGATGTTCGGCAGCTCCTCGGCGATCACCTTCTCCACGCCGGGGTTTTGCAGCCCCACCGCGTTGAGCATGCCCGCCGGGGTCTCCGCGATGCGGGGCAGCGGGTTGCCCAGCCGGGGATGACGGGTGGTGCCCTTGAAGGAGAAGGAGCCGAGGATGTTGATGTCGTACAGCTCGGCGAACTCCCGCCCGTAGCCGAAGGTGCCCGAGGCGGGGATCACCGGGTTGGGCAGCTCGATGCCGAGGAGGCTGACGCGGGTGTCGGGCATGGAATCAGTCCTTTCAGTGAATTAGGAATTAGGAATGAGGAATGAGGAATGGCGGTGGAAATCCATTGCGGGATTTCTTTTGATTGAATTGGAGGAAGTCGGAAAGTTGATGCGCAAAGTATCTATCAGTTCGGTAAATTCTGATTTGTCGCGGGGCGACAAATCAGAATTTGAATTAGGAATTAGAAATGAGGAATGATGGTTCAAATCCCTCCGGGATTTGTTTTGATTCAACGGCTGGACAGCTTGAAATAACGTATGTTTCCCCAATCAATCAAAGAAATCCGTAAGGATTTCCTCATCCATTCCTCATTCCTCATTCCTCATTCCTCATTTCTCATTTCTTCCCGTCCTTCCACAGTATCTCATCGTAGTTGAGTATGGGTCCGTCCCTGCAGATCCGCTTGTAGCCGTTGGCCGTCTCGCGGGTGCAGCCCATGCAGGCGCCGAAGCCGCAGGCCATTCGGGCCTCGAAGGAGAACTGGCCGCCGGCGCAGGCCGCGTGGACGGCGCGGAGCATCGGCTCGGGGCCGCAGGCGCAGACGTAGGAACCGGACTTCAGGGCGGCGGTGACGAAGCCCTTGGTGCCGGCGGTGCCGTCGGCGGTGGTCACCGTCACGGGCAGGCCCAGGGCGGCGAACTGCATGTCGTAGAAGATCTCAGAGGCGGTGTTGAAGCCCAGGATCACCGAGGGCTTCTTGCCCGCGGCCAGCAGCCGCTTGGCCAGGCCGTACAGCGGCGGCACGCCCACGCCGCCGCCCACCAGCACGGGGGCGGCGGGGCAGGCGGCGACGTCGTAGCCGTTGCCCAGGCCGGTCAGGCAGTCGAGGGTGTCGCCGGGGGCCATTTTGCTGAGCTGCTCGGTGCCATTGCCCACCACCTTGTAGATCAGGGTGAGGGTGCCCTCGCCCCAGTCGCAGACGGAGATGGGCCGGCGCAGGTAGTGGCCCTCCAGCGCGAGGTTCACGAACTGGCCGGGGGCCGTGATGGCGGAGGTGTCGCCCCGCAGCACCGTGCGGTACACGGAGGGGGCGAGGGGGGTGGTTTCGGTGATGGTGTAGGTGGTTTGTTTCATTATTTGTCCTTTCAGTTAAGGGGCAACTTCTGATTTATCGAGCTGTAGGCGGCGTTTCCAAATGTAGCCTTCCCCTCTGGTGCAATGTCATCAACTTAAGCGGTGCGGTCTCCAAAAGCCTTCCCCTTGAGGGGAAGGTGGGCCGCCGCTTGCGGCGGGTCGGAAGAGGTGTCCACGCTG
>CACWZI010000028.1 GCA_902765305.1 uncultured Eubacteriales bacterium | reverse complement strand
TCCAGGAGGTGAGGAGGTCATGAGCGCCCTGCCTCCCGTAAGAAACAGGCACAACGTGTGCGTGATTTGCGAGGGATACGAAGATTATCACTATTTCAATCGACCGACGCATTGCTCGATATCGTATTGCCATTTATTTGAAAAGGGGTGAAGCAGTATGAATTATACCGTTCCAAGCAACCGTCCATTCATTGCAAGCGGACCAATAAAGACAAAAGTCACGTTGCCAGAGAAGTGCAAGGCGATGAATGAATATATTGATTCTCACTGCTTCTCTGTCTCAGTGGATATAGATACCCATACACCGATTGTCAGGATTGCGCAAAAGAGCGATGAGAGATGAGCTTTGAAAGGATTTATCGTTCGATATCGCCAGGAAGCTGACGGAGATGGGTATCAAATCTCCGAAGGGCAAGGACGTGTGGAATGAGAGCACCGTCAAGTCTATTCTGACGAACGAAAAGTACAAGGGTTGCGCGTTGCTCCAAAAGCATTACACCGCCGATTACCTGACGAAGAAGATCGTCAGGAACGACGGTGCGGTTCCGCAGTATTACGTCGAAGACTGCCATGAGTGCTGCCCTTATGTCAATACTTTTGAACCCCCTCAGAAAGCCCGTAAATTGGGCATTTCTTAGGATTTCGGCTTTGCACACCCCTACTTAGAACGCCTGATCTGATGGTGAAAACCGGCGAAACGGCTCCTTCCTGCCCCTGGAAATGCACCCCCCTGGCATTCCCCCCCCCACGAGAACATAATAAAGGTAGAACCGGCTCCCTGCTGGCATGAAATCGTGCTGGCCGGGGGCCTTTTTTTGTTTTGTCCATTCTGCCCGATCCGCTTTGTGTAAATGGTAGAACATCAGATTTATTGCCCACGGCCCTTTACTTTCTGCCCCAAAAGAGTGATGTATAGGACACCGCCAAGGAACGGATGCGAACCGCCCGCATGAGCGGAATAAAAACAGGAGGATCACGAACATGAAGATCATTGGAGAAAGAAAGACCGCAGCCGCAAGGCTTGCAGAACTGACCGGAGAGCGGGCTGTGTACACGAAAATGCCGCGCTGCGCCTACGAAGTTGGACCCTTCGCCATTGAGCGAGACGGAACCGTCACGGCGTCTGAAAGCGCCGACCTTGCTCCGTTGCGCACGTTGGCGCAGGAGGGGCTTCTGGAAGGCTGGGAGGAACCGTCAGAGGAAACGGTGGAGACCACCGCATAAGCCGCCACAGAGGCGCAGGACGAGCCTGTGGAGGATGCCGCGCCTGACGCCCTGACAATCACCCTTCCACTCACAGGCCACACGGCGAACAGCCTGCGCAACCTTGTGACCATGGTCTACAGCCGGGGCAGCCTGATCTCCAAAGCGACAGGTGGGCATTTCTCCTGCCCGCTGGAGCAGGTAGAGGCGTTGAAGGATTGCCTGACAGTCGAAAGCGTCCGAGAGCGAATTACCCCTGACCTCATCGGCCTGACTATCACGGATGAAGCAATCACATTCACCGGCTTCCCGCTTTCGGACGACCCTGAGAAAATCCAAGCATACACCCAGCTCGCGGCGCAGATGAACAGGCTGGCGAAGGAACAGAAACGCACGCAAGCAAAGGCAGTGGACACCAAAAACGAAAAGTACATCTTCCGAATCTGGCTTCTCGCCCTTGGCATGGGCGGCGATGAATACAAGACTACCCGGCGGATGCTTCTCGCTCCGCTCTCCGGTAACGCTGCTTTCAAGGATCAGGCTATGGAAGACCGCTGGAAAGAAAAACAGGCCGCAAAAAAGGATGCGGCAAAGGGTGTAGCAAACAGCAACTCCCCTGTGACTGAGGAAGAAGAAACCGCATAATGCTCCGGCATAACCACCAGATTAGAAGCCTTCACAGGCCGAAAAGTCTGGTGGTTTTTTATCGCAGAATTATCTCATATAGGCGTGGACTTATGAGCCGGGTTGATCAATATATACACTGCGCAGAAGGGCACGGAAGCCCTGAAAAATCTGAAAGGAGCGCATAAAATGAACTACAGCACATACAGCAACGAGGAACTGGTCAGCATCATCCAGTCCGGAGACGAAGCCGCCTACGACCAGCTTTTCCGCAACCTGGCTCCCATCACCCTGCATGAGGCGGAAATGTACCGGGGCAAGATGGACACCTACGGCACGGAGGACTTCCTCCAGGAAGGGAACATCGTAGCCTGGGAAATCATCAGCAGAGGGAACTTCAAGGGCGGGAAATTCAGCACCTACTTCGGAGCGGCCATCCGCAACCGCCTGATCCGCATCTGGAGAGACTACAATTTGAAGAACCTCGTCTGCATCGGCGAGAGTGAGGACTGTCGGGGCAACATTACCCGCATCTTGGTCGAGAGCGACTACGCCAAGGAGTATCGGATCAAGAAGGCGGAACAGCAGAAACGCTGGTACGAAAAGAAAAAGGCCAGCCAGCCACCCAAGCAGAAAAATCCGCCTATGACCAAGGAGGAGCGGAGCCGGAAAATCATGGCCTACCAGAAGGAATACTACGCCGCCCATCCTGATAAGCTGGAGGAGAGGCGCGAGAAAAATAGGATTGCGGAGAAAGCCCGCCGGGAACGGAAAAAGGCCGAGAGGCTGGCGGCGCTGGCAACACAGGCATGAAAACACAGCATAGAGAGGGGCTGCGGTGAGCGCGGCCTTTTCTCTCTGCGTGGACTACGATTCTCTTTCAGAGCGAATAAGAAAGCAGGTCGATTGAAGCGACCGAGAAAGCAGGCCGGAAGAACCGGTCAACAACAGGCCAATGGCCAGAAATGGAGCGTGTGATGATGAATTTCCCGAACAGAGAAACCGTTGAAAAGCTGCGGAGTACCTATCCCGTGGGCTGCCGGGTTGTACTCGATCACATGGATGATCCATATGTGAATATCCCGGTCGGAGCGCAGGCGACCGTAACAGGCGTGGATGATGCTGGAAATGTAATGTGCGTGTGGGATTGTGGCAGTTCCCTCTCCCTTGCCTACGGCGCTGACCAGGCGCATAAGGTTGGGACGGAGGATGAAGCGAAGGTCACGCTGAACTGGTACGGACAGCATCAGCCGGAGAAGGACTTCCGCTGCCCGCGCTGCGGCGAGATGATGTGGGGGCCGAAGGCACGGCACGCCCTGAGCCGGTATGCTGCCATCACCGTCTGCGACCGTTGCGGTATGGAGGAGGCGCTGGAAAAGGCCGGACAGGTTGAGGCAAAGTCGCTCATGAAATGGTGCGCGATTGTACTGCCTTCCATCGGCGGCGGCACATGGAGGCGATGAGGTAGTAATGCTTGCCCACTGAGCAGCGATCCGTCTGTGTAGGGGGTGCTTCACACGGTTGGAACGCTGCTCAGTGGGCTGCTTTTGCCGAGGGCAACGACATCCTTGGGAAATCCTTGATTCTCCTATTGCCAAACAGCCCTGCCTGTGGTATCCTTCTCTCAGGCGAGGAATGGTTCTCGTCTATTTTTCGTTGCCGAAAAAATCTGTAAAACCGTTGCGATCTGCTGGGCTTCGTGCTATACTCTATATGTATCAGACTGCCGTGTTCCGGGTATCCTGATACCCAATCTGACAGACAGGAGGTAGAGCATTGGGAGCTATAGACACAGAAGGAAAACAGTACCTCTACAATAGCGTGTTCTTTGCGGACGCTTTCAACTATCTGCTGTATGACGGAGATCAGGTTATAAAGCCGGAAGAACTGCGGGAACTGGATACTACCGAGTTGACAGTGCCCTATGGCAACAACGCCAGGGTTCCGATACAGAAATACCGTGATCTGCTGAAGCTGTGGAATGCCATGATGGATGACAACGCCATCTATGTGATTCTCGGAGCGGAGCTTCAAGATAAGGTGCATTATGGCATGCCCGTAAAAGACGGGCTTTACGATATGCTCGGATACTCGAAGCAGATCGCAGAGATCAAGAGGTCATATCAGAAAGAATCCGGAGAGGCGAATGAAGCGGCATCTGATGAAGGCGAGTTGACGGTAGAGGATGGTGTGCTGAAAATCAAGCTCACCAGTGCTGAATTCCTGTCGGGACTTCGCAAAGGAGATAAACTGATTCCGATCATCACAGCGGTTGTGTATCTTGGAGATGAACCGTGGGATGGACCGAAGAGCCTGTTTGAAATGCTGGACGTGAGGGATAGACGGTTGATCCCCTTCATTAACGACTATAAGCTGAATTTGATTTCCCCGGCAGATATGGATGATGATGAATTCGATAAATTCCACACGGGGCTGGGATTCGCCATGAGGGTCATCAAACATCAGTCAGAGGACGCAGATGCAATCATCATGGCCACAAATCATAAGAAGATAGACAGGGAAACAGCTGTGTTTCTGAACAAGGTTGTGAATCTGAAGCTGGTGTATGAAGAAAAGACTGGAGGTGTCGATATGTGCAAAGCCATGGAGCGCAAAGAGCAGAAGGATAAAATCACCGGAGCGATTACTGGAATGAAATTGATGGGTGCTTCTGACAATGACATCATAACTAAGATTACAGAGCAATTCAAAGTCACTAAGGAATATGTACTTGCTCTGCTTAAAGCGCAGGTGGCATGATTTGACTTGAACACAGCCTTCTTGGACGACGATTCCGATATGGAAGATTCCATACCGTGGATGTTGTAATCAGTGCTGACAGACAGATACAGTGGAGAGAAAGCTATTCATCTCTCCACTGGTTTTTTTGTGATTATTCCCTCCATCCTGTATCCCGCCATCATCGAGACTCCGCCCAGCGGTCGGTGCTGGTGGACAGCGTGATGGTGATGGACAAGAAGCGGATGGTCTGGACGCTGACCGTCGGGATGGAGGTTGATGCATAAATACAAATGAACATGGCGCTTTGCTTCTTCGGAGGCAGGGCGCCATGTTGTTGTTACATTTGTTATTTGTTTCTCGAAAGCATGTGCTATACAGCTTTGTAGGTTCGAGGGTCTATTCCTCATTCTTGAGCGGTACCCTGATTGTGACCCTGGTTCCGCCTGCTTCTCGCGATGTGAGTTCCAGGGTGCCCCCGCACATCATTTTAAGCCTTTGCCGGATGTTCTTCAGGGCGATATGCGGTTCGCTCTCGCCAGAGGGATCAAAGCCGATTCCGCTGTCCTCAACGATGATTTCGGTGCCGACATCTGTGTATCGCGTTCGGATGGATATGCACAACGGGTCGGAATCCAGATCCATACCATGTTTGACGGCGTTTTCTACGATGGGCTGAAGCGTCAGCGGCGGCAAGCGGAAACGGGTAAACGGCGTATCGTAATCCACGACAAGCATGTCGTCATACCGCGCCTGTTCTACGGCCAGGTAGGCACGGGTGTGCTCCAGTTCCGTTGAAAAAGGAATCGTGCTGTCACTGGCGACGGCGTTGAAATTCCTGCGCAGATAGTTGGTAAAATCCATCGTAATCTGCTGGGCCATCTGCGGGTCGAGACTGCAAAGGCTGTGGATGCTCATCAGGGTATTATAGATGAAATGCGGCCGCATTTGTAGCACCAAGACGCTGGCGCGTTCATGGGCGATTTCACGCTGATGGCGCAGGTCCTGTTCGATCTGATCGGACAGTATGAAGCTATACATGGCGAGCGCGGAGAGGACGTAGCTGATGTCAAAAAGCGGAAGAGCATCGACAAACAGCATCACGAGCAACGCAACCGTCATTGGCGCCTGGGCGATGACGAAGCTGAGGAAGGCCTTATGGGACATCCGCGCCCGGCGTCGAACCGCGCCCCAGAGATTCAGCAACAGGATCGCGATCAACGGCAGCAGCAAAAGCGCGAATAGGGGGCCTCGGTAATCCTGGTTATCCGCTGTGGCATAGGAGAAAACCCCGTTGAACGGAGCGCTTGCAAGCACGACAAAATAGACTGCCAGCAAGCCAAGCGCGGCGTGAAAGAGCCTGCTCGAGCGCGTGTTTTCTCCGCAGGCGTGCAGCATATAAGCCGTCAACATGGGCAGCGGCAGCGAGAGGGACAGGAGTTCAATAAACACCACGATAGATATGGCTGCGCCTGGAACGGGATAATGGGAGAGAATCAATTCGATGAAACCGGAAAAACAACATACCATCAGGACGGTAAAAAAGCACAGGAAAAAGCGCTTGCCCCAACGGTCGATCCCGGGCATGACAGCGGTGAACCACAATCCCACCACACTTAACAACAGCGCCGCGCTGATGATGGAGAAGTAGAAGACCTCGGACCAATGGCTCATGCGTCCGACCCTCCCATCGCAAAAGGAAAGCGCAGCATTTTTAGCTTCCTGCGAACGCTTTCCGAGGTTAGAGGCTTGACCATAAAGCCGCAGGCGCCGGTGTCCCATGCGTCGAGTGAATAGTCGGGATAGGCGGTCAGATAGACCACGCTGGTGCAGGGATTGATTTCAAGCAGACTTCGGCAGAGGTCAAGGCCACTGGCCGTTCCCAGCTCGATATCCAGAATGGCCAGATCGACCCGGTTCGCTTTCGCGTATTCTACCGCCATCTTCGGCTTGTTAAAGCCCGCGATCATCGCGTTCGGCACGACCTCCTCCAGAATCTTCAGATTGTAGTTGAGGATGGGTTTGTTGTCCTCCACCATGATGATTTTGGGAGATTCGTCGCTCTTGGACGCAGTGGAGAACAACGTGCCGACGTCCACTTCCAGGACCCGAGCAAGACGGGTAATCATGGCGACATCCGGCAAATGAATGCCATTTTCCCATTTGGAAATTGTGGTATTGTTGACGAACATCAGGCTTGCAAGCTGATTCTGAGAAAGGCCCATTTTTGTTCTCAGGTTTCTCAATGTCTCCGCAAACAGGGTATTCATGGGATCAATCCGCCTCCATATTTTACTATATGATAACCCGGTGCCGTCACAAAAGCAAGCAGGAATGGCAAGGGAGGGGTTGAGACTCCGGCAACCCCCCTTGACCCCGGCGGAATAAAACCGATAAAATAGCAAGGATAAGTTCTGTACAAGGAGTATTCAAATGAAGGCAGACCAAATCATCAAGAACGCAAGGATTTTCACATCGGAAAAGGACAATCCACAGGCGACCGCCCTTGCGGTAAAGGACGGGAAGTTTGTCTATGTGGGCGACGAGGCCGGCCTTGCTGCCTATGATGGTGATGCCACCGATCTTGGCGGGAAATTCATCATACCAGGCATCATCGACAGCCATGTCCACATAACCACAGGCGTCGGATTCGAGTACACAGATTTGGGTGTGCCCGTCATGTGTAACACCAAAAAGGACTGTCTGGCCTTTATGGCGGAATATATCAAGAACAATCCCGGCCTGAGGCGCTACAGGTTCATGGTAGAGAAAGCCGACCTGAATGGCGAGGATTTCGCCAAGGAAGACCTCGACGCGATTTGCCCGGACGCGGAGATCGTGGTTTTGGAGGGGGAAGTGCACAGTAACTGGGTGAACTCCAAGGTCCTTGAGGCGTATGGAATTACCGACGACACGCCGGACCCGGTTCCGGGGCTCGCCTATTTCGTGCGCAAGGACGGGCACGTGACAGGAAACTCGTATGAAACCGCAAGCTGGCCCATCCTCTTCGACGGCGTAAATGACCTGACGGACGAGCAAATCAGCACGGCAGTCCTTCGCTGGCTTGACGCCTCCATAAAGTATGGCGTGAGCTGTGTCTTCGACGCCGGGTTCCCGGAGCACAACGGGGCCAATGAGCGGATCTATGCCTATCTGCGCGAGCTGGACAGGCAGGGAAAGCTGCCGGTCTACGTCGACGGATGCTATGTGCTCACCCAGCCGAGGAAAATGAAGGAGGCCCTGGAGGGGGTGAAGCGATTCCGGGACGAGTTTGACACGGAGCACATGAAGGTCCACACGCTGAAGATCTTCATGGACGGTACCCTGAAGATCGAGACTGCAGCGATGGTCACGCCTTATGTGGATACCGGCGTGTTGGGGGCCTCGGCCTTTAACGCTCAGCAGGTCGCCGAAATCCTGAAAGAACTCAATGAGGCAGGGCTGGATCTTCACGTGCACACCGTGGGGGAGGCCTCGTCCCGCGTGGTACTGGACGGCGTGGAGCTGGCCCGGAAGATATTGGGAGACAGGTTCCGTGTAAAGGTCACCTGTGCCCATCTGTGGGTTCAGGATGACGCAGATTTGGATCGCTTTGCAAAGCTGGGCGTCATCGCCAACTTTACGCCGTGGTGGCACAGCGGCAACGTGGGTGGCAATCCTATCGCGTACTGGCCCACGCTTATCGGAGAGGATCGTGCCCATTCCATGTTCCGCTGCAAGACGATCTGGGACACCGGCGCACTTGTGACCTGGTCCAGCGATGAGGTTTTTTACGGCGATTTCTGGAACTGGAGCCCTTACCTTGCCATGGAGGTGGGCATGACACGCTGGATCAATGAGAAGACCAGATTTGAGGAAGCCAGCAGAACCGTTGCGGCATTTCCTCCTGTCGACGAGAGAATGAGCATAGAGGAAATGCTGCTGGGATTTACCATCAACGGCGCGAAGCAGCTCGGCATCGAGACCTCCAAGGGCTCCATCGCGGTCGGCAAGGACGCGGACTTCCTGGTATTCGACAATGACCTGCTCACTGCGGAGCACGAGGGATTCAGTTACAACCTGCCGCAGGATGTGTATTTCAGCGGAAAGAAAGTGAACTGAGCGTGTCCTTTGGGCAGTCCGCCCCGCTTCGGGCAGTCTGCCTGGAAGAATCCAATATAAAGAATCATTCTAAACAAAAGGAGAATAAGCATGAAGGCAGATCAGATCATCAAGAACGCGAAGATTTTCACATCGGACAAGGACAATCCGAAGGCGACTGCTCTTGCGGTAAAGGACGGCAAATTCGTCTATGTGGGCGACGAGGCCGGTCTTGCGGCCTATGATGGCGAAGTTACCGATCTCGGTGGAAAATTCATCATGCCCGGCATCATCGACAGCCATGTCCATGTAACCCTGCCAGTTGGATTTGAGTATGCGGATATGGGCGAACGCATTGAGTGCAACGGCAAACAGGAAGCGCTGGACATCATGGCGGACTATATCCGCAAGCATCCCGGTGAAAAACGCTACAGATTCATGATGGAGAAAAAGGTCCTGAATGGGGACGATATCATAAAAGAAGATCTCGATGTGATCTGCCCGGATGCTGAGCTTTTGATTCAGGAAGCGGAATGTCACAGCGTGTGGGCAAACTCCAGGATTCTTGCCAGACACGGCATTACGGACGATACGCCGGACCCCGTGCCGGGCCTCGCCTTCTATGTGCGCAAGGACGGGCATGTTACCGGTAATATGTATGAGGGTTCGACAGAAATTCCGGTCATTCTCGACAGCTCAATGGAGTTGACCGATGAACAGGTTGACGCGGCGATTAACCGTTGGATTGAGTTTTCCGTGAAGTTTGGCGTGTCGGGCGTCTTTGACGCGGGCATTCCGGGAGATCCCAAGTTCCATGGGAAAGTTTACAAGCGCTTGTGCGAACTGGACAGAGCGGGAAAGCTGCCTATTTATATCGATGGTTGCTATGTGATCGCCTCGTACCGGGAAGTGGAAGAAGGCCTGCGGGAGCTAAAGCGTTTCCAGCGTGAATATAATACGGAGCACCTGAAGGTCCATACCCTGAAGATTTTCATGGACGGCACCCAGAAGATCCATACCGCGGCCATGGTCACGCCCTACGCGGATATCCATACGCTGGGGTCTACCGCCCTCACCGCAGAGGAGATGGCGGAGCTTTTGAAGCAGCTCAATGAGGCGGACCTGGATCTTCACCTGCACACCGTCGGCGAGCGCGCGTCCCGCGTGGCATTGGACGGCGTAGAGCTGGCCAGAAAGGAACTCGGAGATAGCTTCCATGTGCGCGTCACCTGCGCCCATCTGGAGATTCAGGACGACGCGGATCTGGATCGCTTTGCGAAGCTGGGCGTATTTGCGAATTATACCCCGTGGTGGCATGCCGACGACCCCAGCATAAGTGCTGTTTGGCTCGGGGAGGAGCGCGCCAGAAAGCAGTTCCGCTGCAGAACGGTTTGGGACACCGGCGCAATGGTGGCATGGTCCAGCGATAACATCGCCTTCGGAGATTTCACATCCTGGAATCCGTATCTTGGCATGGAAGTCGGAATGACACGACTGAGAAGCGAGAAAACCCGGATACAGGAATACAACAGAACTACCGCTGTATTTCCTCCTGTCGACGAGAGAATGAGCATAGAGGAAATGCTGCTGGGATTTACCATCAACGGCGCGAAGCAGCTCGGCATCGAGGCCTCCAAGGGTTCCATCGAGGCTGGCAAGGACGCGGACTTCCTGGTGTTCGACAATGATCTGCTCACGGCGGAGCACGAGGGATTCAGTTACAACCTGCCGCGGGATGTGTATTTCAGCGGAAAGAAAGTGAACTGATCCCATGGAGTCGTGCGGCGCGAGTGGCGGCTTCTTGAACCTGACATCGGAGCACCTCATTGACGGTAATTTGCTCCGAATTATACCTTACTTAGGTCCACTGTGCAAGTAAGGATTTTTAAGTTTAGAAAATATTAAGGAGGGCATATCCTATGAAGGAAACAATCATTCTCGGCAACATCATCACCATGGACGAAAAGAGGCCCTTTGCAAAAGCGGCCTTGGTCAAGGACGGCGTGTTCGCCTATATCGGCGGCGCGGAGACGGCGAAACAGCTCGCCGCTCCGGACGCGCAGGTACTGGATTACGGCGAGAACTACATCTATCCCGGCTTTCTGGAGTCCCACTGCCACAGCTATCTGGCCGGCGATCGCTCCATCGGGCAGGCGAACCTCGCGCAGGTGGGCCTGACCGACTATGCGAAATACCGCGAGATCATCAAGGAATACATCAAAAAGAACCCGCAGCGCGAGTTCTATATGGCTTCGGGTTGGGTAGAAAATGACGAACATGTCACCAAGGCGTACCTGGACGAGATCTGCGCCGATAAGATACTGCTCATGCAGACCGGTGGCGGCCACTCCATGCTGCTCAACAGCAAGGCGCTGGAATGGGCAGGCATTGACGCGGCCTACGCGAAGAGAATGGGCTATGATCTGGTGCATGTGGACGAAAGCGGTGAGCCGGACGGTTACATCTGTGAAGCGCCCGTGTTTGAGCTGTATCCCAAGCTCCCCACGACCCTTGAGAATGCCAAGGACTATCTGCTCGCCTGGCAGGACATGGCCTTCGCAAACGGCTACACCGCAGTGGCCGATGCTGGCGTGGAGGTCACCAATTCGATTGCGACCAAGGCTTTCTATGATCTGGAACAGGAGGGTAAGCTGAAGCTGCGCACCTATGCCTACCTGATGTGTCCGGACAATCCCGCAGACCCGAAGGCGGAGGTGGCCCGCATCGCCGCGGATCGCGCAAAATACAGCGGCGAATATTTCCACGTCATCGGCGTCAAGACGTTCCTGGACGGCGTGACCGAAGCGCACACCGCATGGCAGAACCAGGATTACCTGGACCAGCCGGGCTATCACGGCAACGAGCGCTTCAACGACCACGATAAGATGGTGGAGCTGATCGCGGCGGCGGACGCGGAGGGTCTCTCCGTCCATGTCCACTCCGAGGGCGGCGGCGCGACCCACTTCATGCTGGGCTGCATCGAGGACGCGGAAAAGATCACCGGCGATATGGACCAGCGCAACGTGCTGGCGCATCTGCACTTCGTCACCGACGAGGATATCCGCCGCATGGCCGCAACCGGCTCTGTTCCAGCGGTGCCCCCGCTCTGGACGGCGGAGATTCCGGGCTTCTATGACATTGAGGTCTCTTATGTTGGGAAGGAACTGGCAGAAAAATCTTACCCGATCAAGTCCTTCTTTGACGCGGGCGCATATCCGGTTTTCCATTCGGACTACCCGGTTTCTCCCTCGTTCAGCATCCCGCACAGTATTTACATGGCGGAAACTCGCGCTCTTCCAAAGTCGTTCGGCATTGAAGCGGAAACGCAGCATAACATCAAGGAAGCGATCACCCGCGAACAATCCCTGCGGGCCCTGACCATTAATGTCGCGCATGCATGGCACCAGGAGCATCGCCTGGGTTCCATCGAGTTCGGTAAGATCGCTAACATGACCGTGTATGACTGCGACTTCCTGCACGACGACATTGAGAAGGTCGCCGGGGCCAAGCTCGTCGCCACCGTCGTGGACGGTGAAGAGGTCTACAAAGCTTAAGACATCTTCGTTTCAAAAACTAAGTAGGAGGGAGCGATTAGCTTCCGTCTTCTCACCGTACCATTCGGATACGCCGCGTCAATCACAAGCAAGTTGAGAAGACACGATTCTGGGATGGTACATACGATCCCGTCTGTGCCTTCTTTAACGGTCAAGCGCTGCATATTCCGAACTCTTTGAAAGCTTGAGAAAATGGAGCTCTTTGGGCAGCCCACCGGATTTTGGGCTGCCCTTTTCAAACTCAGAAGAAAGGAACATGGCAGAACTATGACCAGACACAATATTGCCAGATTGTTTGAACGGAGAAGGGGGCATCTTGATTATCGGATCAAGCGGGATTACGTCAGGAACGGGATTGCGGTGATTCCCTGCCGTGTTTCCGACTACAACGATGTAATCAATCCTTATAGCGTTAAAGGTTGTGAAACTCTCAATACGGATTTTTTTGACTATCTTACAACAGCTGCTGAAGTGACGCCGACTGAGTGTCCACTGGTTCTAAATATCATCGGGGATTGCCTTACGCAGGAGGAGAAACAGACCATTGATGAGGTTATCCGGGATGATTTGGCCTATGATCTGGGCATGGTTGAAAAGGCAGAGCAACGACACAGACGGATATTCATTTTTATGTGGATCGGTCTAATCCTTTCAGGCGCGTTGCTGTGGTTTACGAAATCCCTGGCAGATGAACCACGCGAGCTGTTGTTTATTCCCTTTTGGTTTATGGGCGAAACCTTGTGCGACTATATCTTCCTGACAGGGGCCGACCTTCGCCATCAAAGGAGATTGGCCGGACGGCTCGCGAGTATCAAGGTCATTTTCTCTGATAGCTATGAGGCTCCAAATTACACGGAAAGCGACATCGATCAGCTGTATCATGAAATTGAAAAGGAAGTAAATGAATCTCTTCAGGAGGGCTGGGAATCATGAAAAAGTTATTTACAATCGATGATTTTATGGTGGCTTTTATCTCGGCGATGGGCTATGGCTTTGGCTATACGATTCCGATGCATCTGGGCTGGCCGCAGCTTGCGTGTATGGTGGCCTGCTTTGCCCTCGGAATTGCACTGGAAGAACTCATCAGCAAGATCGTTTTCAGCAAAACCGTCCAGCAAAAAACGGTCAACCGGGTATTCACTTATGTGGTAATCCTGCTCATTTTCCTGATCGCCGAGTTTGTTTCAATGCGTTTGCTGGGCACGTCCCTGATGGAAGACCTGGAGGAGGAGTTTGCGTGGGTTGTGGGTCTTCCCATTCTCGGCCTTGTGGTGAATCTGTGCATTCGTGGATATCGTGTCCGAAAGATCCGCAAGCTTTACGGGGACGGAAGCGAGGGCTATGTATTCGACGTGACGGATAAGGACATCGAGGAAGTGAACCGGCAGAACCGGGCCATACAGGGCGAATATGACTCCGAGTGCGCGGTCAGGACGCGAACCGGCGTCTACGTCGGGGAGAAGTATAAGAAGACAAGAATCTTTATGGGGATTCCCTACGCCAAGCCGCCGGTAGGCGAACTGAGATGGAAGGCACCCGAGCCGCTGCCCGCGTCGGATGCGGTGTTTGAGGCCAGGAACTTCGGTGCCTCGGCCATACAGGTGGAACACAAGGGTTCGATCACCAGGCATCACCGACAGAGCGAGGACTGCCTGACTCTGAATATCGCCGCCGGAGCCGAAAAGACGGAGGCAAAAAAACCAGTTCTCGTGCTGTTCCACCACGGTGATTTTACCTACGGCGGCGCGGTGGATCCGCTGCTGTACGGCGGAGATTATGTAAACTCTCATCAGGACGTTGTGATCGTCAGTTTTAATTACCGCCTCGGCATCTTCGGGTTTATCGACTTCTCGGAGGTTCCCGGCGGGGAAGCCTGCCCGGACGCCCTGAACCTCGGGCTGCTGGATCAAATCGCGGCGCTGAATTGGATCAGGGAAAACATCGCCGCCTTCGGAGGCGATCCCGAGCGGATCACGGTGCTGGGCTTCGAGTCCGGCTCGACCTGCATCTGTCTGCTGGCCGCCAGTGCACAGGCAAAGGGCCTGTTCCAGAGAGCCTTCGTGTTCAACGGCAGCCCGGAGTCTGCCTATGATACATCGGATGCATCCAGAGCTCTGGCAAAGGCACTGTTGAAAGAAACAAACACTTCAACGATGGCAGAGCTTTTGCAACTGGATGCAGAAACTCTGAAGGCCGCCGCGCAAAGGCTTTGGATGAATATGTGCGCACCGACCTGTGATGGAAAACTGATCCCCAAACAGGTGTATGAGGCATATCGGAACGGAGCCGCTTCGTGTATCGAGTTTATCGTCGGCATTACCGGCGGGGGAATGCAGGCGTACCGCTCCTCCGTCGGCGGCAGGAACTACGAGGACGCGGTCAACGCGGCCGTGGACGATATGCAGGGCTACATGGACCCCTCCATCACCGGGGCTGTGCGGGCGTATATCGAGGCCCGGACGGCGGCCTCATCCGAGCTTGAGGCCAAATCGAAGCTGGCGGCGCAATACATCGCGCTGGGCGTTTATCGCGTCGCGGCAAAGCTGTCACAGGGCGGAAGCAAGGTGCGCCTGATGTACTGGGATGAAAAGGCGCTGATCGAAAACCTGGGGTCGGGCACCGCCGACGTCCTGGCGACATTGCTTGGAAACGGAGAAGCGTTGCAACAGTACGGCAGCGTGATGAACGCCGATCTCTCCGAGCCCCTTCAGGCTCTGCTGCTGAAATTCGTCAGCGGGGACGCCCTGCAGCTGTATCGCAATGAAATAACGGGCTTTGACGGTCTCGAATGGAAGGCGTTTCCCCAGGCGCTCATCGTTTCGGACGGGAAAATCATGTGCGATACGATTGAAGACAGGATAACAGACGTCAAGGAATTGCTGGACTATATGGTAAAATGAGAGGGAATCGCATTCGCATTGAGAACAGTACCCGCGGTATCGCTTCTTGGAAGGAGAGGCTGTTTCCGGGACAGACAAACGATGTATCATTTTCTCTGAGCAAAAAAGGAGGTTTTTGGAAATGGCAGCAGATAAGATCATTTATGGCAACATCTACACCGTGGACAGGGAACAGCCCAGGGCAGCGGCGGCGGCCATCGCGGACGGCCGGTTCGTCTACGTCGGCGACGAAGCGGGCGCAAAAGCGTATACCGGCAGCGGCACAGAGGTATTGCGCTATGATGGCGGCATCATTCTGCCGGGACTGGGAGAGGGTCACGGTCACCTCACTCCGGGCGGCACCGAAGCGCTCTTCACGGTGCATCTGAGCCCGTTCGGCACACTCGGGGAGCATCTTGCCATGGTCAAAGAATTTGCCGAAAAGCACCCGGAACTGGACGTCATTCAGGGCGCGGGCTTCATTCCCACACCGGATATGGGGCCGGACGGTCCCACCGCGGAATTGCTCGACGGTCTGACGGACAAGCCCGTCGTCCTCGCGGACATGGGCCATCATTCCTACTGGGTGAACCATGCTGCCATGGATCGGCTGGGCATCGATAAGAATACGCCGGATGTCTCCGACGGCATCATCGTCAGGGATGCGGAGGGCAATCCTATCGGCTACTTCCGGGAGGGCGCCATGGATCTGCTGAAGCCGCTCACCGTTTTCACGGTGGAGCAGTACAAGAAGGCGGTTCTGTACTATCAGGAGGAATACCTTGCCCAGGGAGAGACCCTGGTTTTGGACCCCATCATCAACTGGGACAGCACCGACAACGCGGCGGAGGCCTGCCACCAGCTGGATGTGGAGGGCAGGCTCAAAATGCACGTCTATGCCGCCTATCAGGTATTCCAGGCCAAGGGCCACGACACCATGGGGGAGATCGAGCACGCCGCAGAGCTCCGGGCGCGGACGAAGGGCCCCATGTTTGAAGTGAGCAACATCAAGATTCAGCTCGACGGCGGCTTCCCGGGCAATCCCTCCACCGCCTATATGAAGGAGCCCTACACCGATCCCTGGTCTCAGGAGCATCAGCATCGCGGGCAGCTGCGCCTCGACATGGAGACCCTGACGGCGGTGTTCAGGCGGTCCCACGAGCTCGGCTTCACGGTGCACGTCCACGCCATCGGCGACGGCGCGCTGGCCATGACGCTGGACGCCATCGAAAAGGCGCTGGCCGAGACCGGACCGCATGATCACCGGGACGCCGTCACCCATTTGCAGGTCGTTGACAAGGCGGACATTCCCCGCATGGCGAAGCTGGGCGTCGTGGCGGTCACCGACCCGCACTGGTTCGACAAGTCGCCCGAATTCGACCCCTTGATCGTGGCCAATATAGGCGAGGAACGCGCTGCGAACCAGCTCCCCATGAAGTCCTTCTTCGACGCGGGCGTCGTGGTGACCTCCGCCAGCGACTACCCCGTCATCAACCCGGCTTATCCGCTGGTCGGTATGCAGAAGGGCGTGATCCGTCAGCTTCCCGGCCGTTTGGAGACCCTGCATAATCCCGGCGAGCGCGTCACCATCGAACAGATGATCGAGGCGACCACCATCAACGAGGCATATCAGATGCTCTGCGACGACCGGCTGGGCAGCATCACAGTCGGCAAGGAGGCGGATCTGGTCGTACTTGGAACGGACATTACCGCATGCAGCCCGGAGCACATTCAGGACGCTCCCGTGTTTGGTACCATGGTTGGCGGTGAATGGGTCTACACCTGTAAGTAATATGTAATATAAAGAAAGGCTGGTGAAAACAGGCATGAAAGCAGATAAGATCATTAAAAACGCAAAAATCTTTACTGCGAATAAGGACAATCCTCTGGCAACCGCCCTTGTGGTGAAGGATGGCAAATTCGTCTATGTGGGTGATGAGGCGGGCCTTGCGGCCTATGAGGGCGAGGTTGCCGATCTTGGTGGCAAATTCATTATGCCGGGCATCATTGACAGCCATGTCCACGTAACCATGGGCACTGGATTCGAGCACACGGATATGGGCCCTTACGTCGCGTGTGACAGCAAAAAGGGAGCCCTGGATTTTATGGCGGACTACATCGCGAGCAATCCCGGCAGGAATCGTTACAGATTCCTTTTGGAGCGCGTATTCCTCCACGGCGACGACATTACCAAGGAAGATCTCGACGCGATTTGTCCGGACGCCGAAATCGTGATCCTGGAAGGGGAAGCGCACAGCGTCTGGGTAAACTCCAGGACCCTTGCGCGGCACGGCGTTACAGACGACGTTGTGGACCCGGTGCCCGGACTCAGCTATTATGTGCGCAAGGACGGGCATGTGACCGGAAATGTATTTGAAGCCGCAGCGGAAATACCCTTCCTTCTCGATGAAGCCCTGGAGCTGACAGATGAGCAGATTGACGCGGCGCTGCTGCGCTGGATCGATTACTCTGTCAAAGTCGGCGTGGTCGGCGTCTTTGACGCAGGCATCCCGGAATGCAACGAGCTCCATGAGCGGATCTATACCCGCCTGCGCGAGCTTGACAGGCAGGGAAAGCTGCCGGTTTATATTGACGGATGCTATGTGATCACGCAGCCGAGACAGGTGCCGGAAGCCCTGGAGGAGCTGAAGCGTTTCGAACGCAAGTTTGACACCGATCATCTGAAGGTCCATACCTTAAAGATTTTTAACGACGGTACCTTGAAAATTCATACCGCGGCCATGGTCACGCCCTATGAGGACACCCATGAGAAGGGAACAGCAGCCTTCAATAAAGAGCAGATCGCAGACCTTCTCCTACGGCTTAACGAGGCGGGGCTGGATCTTCATCTGCACACCGTGGGTGAGGGCGCGTCCCGGAACGTGCTGGACGGCGTGGAGATGGCCAGAAAGACACTGGGTGACAAGTACCGTGTGAAGGTCACCTGCGCCCATCTGGAGGTCCAGGACGACGCGGATCTGGATCGCTTCGCAAAGCTCGGCGTCAACGCCAATTACACCCCCTGGTGGCACGCCGGCAACATGGGCGGCAATCCCTATGAGACATGGCGAACTCTGCTTGGTGAGAAACGCGCGCTGAGCATGTACCGCTGCAAATCGGTCTGGAACAGCGGCGCGAATGTGACCTGGTCCTGCGACGATATCCACTATGGCGATTTTACGAACTGGAGTCCCTATCTCGGCATTGAAGTCGGCATGACGCGCTGGATCAACGAGAATACCAGAACCTCCGAAATTTGCAGAACCTTTGCGGCATATCCTCTCGTCAGTGAGCAGATGAGCATTGAGGAAATGATCACGGGCTATACGATCAACGGCGCCAGACAGCTCGGCATCGAAGCCGCCAAGGGTTCTATCGAGGTCGGCAAGGACGCAGACTTCCTGGTATTCGACAACGATCTGCTCACGGCAGAGCATGAGGGCTTCAGCCAGAACAAGCCGAGTGAAGTCTATTTCAGCGGCAGGAAGGTTAACTAAAAAGCAGCTTTAGAAAGGAGAACAGGAAAATGAGTGATACCGTAAAACAGCCGGAAACGTTGGATGACATCAGAACACTGCTGTGGGAGCAATATGGCGGAGAGAACAAAAGGATCACTGACGCGGATTATGACAGGACGCTGGCGGTCAAATGCATCAACGGGACCTTTGTCGGAAGGAAAACGGAGAATGTCGTCATGTACAGAGGGATCCCCTATGTCGGCCGGCAGCCCGTCGGTAAGCTGCGCTGGAAGGCTCCGGTGGAGGCTGTTCCGGATGACGGCGTATATGAAGCGTTTTACAATGCGAAAAGCGCCTACGGGAACGGACAGCTGGAAACGGGGTCTCTTTATTATATGGATGAAGACTGCCTCTACCTGAATATATGGAAGTCGGATGAAGCGTCTGATGAAAAGAAGCCTGTTATGGTATGGATCCACGGCGGCGCTTTTGAAGCAGGCGGCACGGTCGATCCGATGTTTGACTGCCATAATTTCGTAAAAGAGAACCCGGACGTCATCGTCGTTACAATCGCGTACAGGCTCGGCGTCTTCGGTTTCCTGCACCTGTCCCATCTGCCGGACGGCAAAGACTATCAGGATTCGCAGAATATAGGACTTCTGGATCAGATCATGGCTCTGAAATGGGTTCATGAGAATATTGCAGGCTTTGGCGGTGATCCCAGTAATGTGACAATCTTCGGTGAATCCGCAGGTGCCGCAAGCTGCACCCTGCTTCCGCTCATCAAGGGATCTCACGCCTACCTCAGGCGCGTCATTGCCGAAAGCGGTTCGATCAATCTTACGAGATCTACGGAAGAAGCCATCGAGTGCACCGATAAACTGATGGAAGCACTCGGTTGCAGTACCGTTGCCGATCTCCTGAGGGTCGATGCCGAAAAGCTCCTGGAGACGGCTTCCTCCCTGCTCTTCTTGTACCAGTTCCCGGAAAGAGACGGCAGGCACCTGCCGAAGGAAACATTTGAAGCCTGCGCGAACGGCGCGATGAAGGACATCGATTATCTTGTCGGCTGCAACAAGGATGAAATGGACTTTTTTGTATACAGCTTCGGGCTGGATGGGTGGGACGAATGGGTCACCAAGCGAAAAAAAGGAAAGCTTGCCCTGCTGCCGGAGGAGGAGAAAGCGCTGATCGACAGTTATCGTAATGACGTGAAGGGAGACAGCTATGAACCGGACAGTCGGCTGTTTAGCCAAAGCTGGTTTAATGCGCCGATCATCAGACTGTCTGAGGAACAGACAAAAGCCGGCGGAAAAGCGTATACCTATTACTTCACGCCGGAATCTCCCGATCCGATCATGAAATGCGGGCACGCAATCGAGCTTGCCACCGTATTTAATCATCCTGAGATGTCCGCCGAAACCGGAAGGGTATTTGACGAAACCTTCTCCAGGACCCTTCGCAAAATGTGGGTCCAGTTCGCCAAAACCGGCAATCCGTCCCTCAGTGCGGAGCAGTCTCCCGACGGCAAGGCGAAGGAATGGCCGCTGTACGACCTCGAGAACAAGGGGGTGATGGTCTTCGACGAATTCAATGTTCGTGCGGAAAAGGAAAACACGATGAAGATTGTTGACTGGGACAGGACCTATTTCCTGACCAAATATTACTGCATCTGATGATTGGAGGAATATCATGTAAACAAGATTCAAAAAGAAATCGCAGATTTTTGACATCGGAATTACGGCGGTGTGTGCAGTGCTTTCAGTAGGCATTATGCTTTATGGGATCTGGCATTTTGGGCTTCGCGAGGTTTGGCCTGAACTGGTGCTGAACCTGTGCTACATTGCGTGCCTTGTGATGATAGGGCTGTATTTCTTTAAATACCGAATCACCACCATGCAGTTCAATTATTGGTGCTCAGTGTGTGTGGGTGTTACGATATTGCTCCGCGACATCCTCTTTGCTCCTCCGCTGTCCATCTACTGGATCAAGCTTGTGTGCCACGCCTTATCCGTGCTGCTGCTCATCATGCTCACCTATTTCTACGCCCGCAAGGAGTGGAAAACCTACTCAAAGCGCAACCTGTGGATGATCTGCATCATTGACATGGTGATCGCGGCGCTCTACCACTACGACATCGTTCATGAACCCGTTAGCGAGTACACCGAGTATCTGCTCACGGAAATCTGGATTCGACCCACCATCACCTATGGTTTGGTGGCCTGCTTTGTGTCGGAGACGAAAGAGAATCCTGAATTGACATGATCGTAAATCGATAATCTATTTTTGGCGAGTGATCATACGAGGAGGAAAGCATATGAAAAAGCTTATGACAGTGATTTTAGCCCTATCGTTGACAATGTGCCTGTGTGCCTGTGTTCGAGCAGAGGCGTCCTCATTGGACACTGACTTCCCTGTCGGCGCGGGAACTCCTGAGGCGGCAGCAGCCACGACAGAGGATGGAACCGCTGAAGCGGAAGCGTTGCATGTGAATCTGCCCGAGGATAACGGTATGGCAGGTATCTACAAGTGGATTGAGATGGAGAATTACGGCTTGGATACCGGGACAAGGGGACGGTTCTCCTGTCCCACAAACGATGCCAAAAGTACCCTGTGCCTACGGATTCTCCAGTTCCACCACGACCCGCTGCCCTTCCGGCGTCTCCAGCTGCGCACGCGTGGCGGTCAGCAGCGTAACCTTTGTATAGGCGCAGGGGGCGAGCAGGTCCCCGTTGTGATCGATGATGCCGCAGCGCCAGCGGGGGCCGAACCATTGGCGGCCATCGTAGCCGGCAAACACGTCCTCCTGTTCGTCCGGCCAGCCCGTGTGTTCGCCCTCATCCCACGTGCTCACCAGAAACAGCCCGCCTGCGTCGCTCCAGGACAGGGGCTCGATGTACTGCCAGTTTTCGCTGACGCGCCTGCCCTGATTGTCCGCAAGCCAGAATTCATCGTGCGCCGATTCCCCCTCGCCCCTCGTCCCGCCGAGCACCAGCCGCTGGGGCTTCGTGGTTTCCAGCGCGTAGGTTGCGTTCACGCCCCTGAAATCGCTTGAAGGCGCGTCCGGATCGCTTTCGTCAACGGCCAGCTCCGACACGAGCGCGCCGGTATCCATGTCCCGGATCTGCCAGCTTCCGCCGTTCCCGTCGCCCATATACACAGCGAATACCGCGCGATTGCAGCCCTCAAGCAAATAAACCCAGCCCTCGGGGATGTCCAGCTTCGCCACCTCTACCGCCGCGCCATTCTCCACCCGAACGACGCGCAGCGAATCAGGCTTGTATCGACTGACGAAGAACGTGTCGCCATAACGCTCGATCACGTATTGCATGTTTTCCTCGCCGATGGGCGGGATGACAAAATTGCCCGTCCGGTCCACCACGCCGACGCCCGCAGTGCCCTTCTTCACGATGGCATAGTCCGTGCCCTGGTAAGCCGCCTCGGTGAGCCAGGGTTCCCGTGTAAGCGCCAGCGCCGCGCCGTCCTTCACTTGCGCAGCCTCCGGCGCGGTGAAAACGCCCACAAACACGGCGTCCGTGCCGTCCATGTAGCCGTCGAGGGGGAGGCCCATGTCCTCGCCGTCCAGCGTCAGGCCCACATCTGCCAGTAAATCGGCATCGGCGCTGTGCTCCCGCAGCACGAAGATGGTCGCGCCCAGCTCCTCGAACAGCGACAGGGAGAGGCCGTCGTACTCCCTGGCAAACACTGCGTCGGAGCGCGTCTTTTCGAATTTGAGCGCGTACTCGTCGTCGCCCCACTCGTCGCCCTCGCCCAGGGTCAACGTGCCGTCCGCATAGGCGCTCTCGCCGCCGAAGAAGCGCAGGTATATTTTCAGCTTACCCTTCTTTGCCATCGCTTCCCGCGCCGCCTCATCGGGTCGCAGCACCGAATACCACGCGCCGCCGATGTGCCGTTTGCACATTTCCAGCTCGTGGTTCTGCGGGTAGATGTCGGGATAGTAGGCCGGGGCGCTGGCGGTACCGCCGCTTTGGATGGCCTCCAGGAAGGCCACGTAGGCGTCGCCGTGCAGGCGCTGCGAAAGCGGCTTCGCCATATCCGCTCCAGTGTAGACTTTGGGTTCATCGCCGGCAAACACGCCGCCGATGTCCGTGCGGCTGTTCATCCATTCGTCGGTCATCCTGAGCACATAGGTGCCGCCCCGCGCCACGGCCCGCACGCCCTGCGGGTCAGCGGCCTCCTGCACACAGACCGGGCAGGGCAACAGGCCCTTTGCCTTCGCATCAGCTTCGGAGATAACGTCGTTCGCACCTCCCGCGTCGATGCACAACGGCGTGGCGTGATAGCAAATTTCCTGCTGGCTGTTGGCTTCGTAGTAATATACACCTTCCGCATGTGCCGCGTACAGAAGGACAAACAGCATTAGAAACACGATAGGCAGTTGTTTCATGAGGGTAATCTCCTTGCTTTTACAGCCAACTCGGATAGTTCGCAGGTTTGAAGCGGAGCATGCAGGGATCGGAATACCCAGCGTCGTCCAGCGCTTCGCGGATGCGCCGGACGCCCTCGTCGAAGCCATCCGGCAGCACGCCGATCTCCACTGCGTTGGCAATTTGGCTCACGCTCACTGAAACGATGTGATAATACGAGGGCTCGCCCTGTGCCCTCCGCTCGCTGTCCGCCGTCAGTATCCGGTCGCTGACGGCCTTCGCCAGCGTTTTCAGTTCGTTGTAACTGTAGCGGGCGGACAGCACCCAGAACTCGCCTTGAAGCATATCCCGCCACTCGGCGACGCGCTCGATCGAAGGATCGACCAGCAGGATGGTGCAGCCGCCGCAGGCGTTGATAAAGAGGCCCGCGTAGTCGTCGGGATAGACAGATTTCCCGCCCTCTTCGAAGTCCCCGGCATCCGGGAACAATTCGTAGAGCTTTTCATCCGGCGCGCCCCAGGTTTTGAGCACGTCGGCAGGCAGCTCGACGGCTCCGCGCGGCCAGTCATCGTCCTCGATCATATCGCCCTTTTCGTAGCCCCATGGGGCAAGCGTGTGCGGCCAGTCTGGAAATTCGCCGGTAAAGGACGGGGCGAATTCGGTCGCGCAGCCGGGGCACGGTTTTTGCCCCTCGGATTCCGCCCGGGAAACATCGATCCTGCGCGTTTCATCGCCGAGAATGTCGCTTGTCATCCAGTCTGTTTCGGCAAAATGACAGTTCGCGTCACGGTGCCAATAGGGCGCGTTCAAACGCGAACAGCAGACGTTTTCCTCAGCAAAGCTGGCGAACAAACTCGAAGCGAGCAATAGAAACATCGTCAGTAACACCATGAGTTTTCTGGCCTTTTGCATTCGAAACGCTCCCTTCAGTCATATATCTGTTTCCAGCGTTACTGTTCATTATCGACAAGCCGGAACGAATCAAGTAGTGTTTCCAGCGCTGCTGCTCCGCCTTCGACAACCGGGTCGCCCTCCACAGCGTAATAGGTGTTGCTGACCGTGACCACCAGGCAGCCGTCATTCACCGCCACCACATAGGCGCACTTGACGACACCCTCCCGCAGCGCCGCGTCGCGCACGCACAGCGCGGCCAGGCTGTCCTCGCCAATCGTCGCATTTTCAATGACCGGTCGGTCCAACCCCTCCGACAGGGATTGCGCTACGGCATCGGCGTTTTCTCCCTCCCTGCGCTGAATGTCCAGAGAAATACCCTCCAACGCGTCCACACCGGCAAAGCCTTCCTCATTGTCGCCAAATGAGATATAAGAGAACAAGCGCAGGTCATCATCGAGCGCGTATCCCAGCGCGCCGGAATAATGCACGATCTGATCGGCTTCAGCCGTCTCCGGCGCGTTGATCAGCGCCACGGGCTTCCAGCCGAAATCCTGCATCTGCGTGATGTTCAAGCCATACCAATTCACATAATCGCTGGCAGATCGCAGCCGCGCTTGGTCGATATCGTCGCTGGTAATCCCTTGATAGCGGTCGAGCAGCCCTTTGCGCATGCCGAAGATGCGCTCGACATCCTTCTGGAAATCCTCACCGTCACCGACGGATTCCATCGAGGTGACCTGCCACCCTCCGTCCACCGCTTTCAGATGCACCAATCCGGGAGTAGCCCCGCCGCTTTCGCCGATCAGCGTGGTGTTCACCAGCCTGTAATTGTCAAGCACAAATATACCCCAAAGCCGCACATCCTGTGGATTCGAGTCGTCTGTTTCCAGAATCAATGGGCATGGAATCACAGCATCTTCCTGCGAATAGAAGGAGCCGTACTCTTGCAGGATATAATCACACACCGCAGGCAGATAGGGATCGTCGCCCTGATATATGTAATCAGGCAGACGATCTGCTTTTGGGACAAGGGGACGGTTCTCCTGTCCCATTAAACAACCTCGCTTCACTTTGGCGCCTTGCGTATCCCGGCGTAACCATCACCCGGTATGACCTTATCACAATTGAGCCTCGTTGTCAATTAAAAGTGGGACAAGAGAACCGTCCCCTTGTCCCACAATTGAGCCTCGTTGTCAATTAAAAGTGGGACAAGAGAACCGTCCCCTTGTCCCATTCCTCATTCCTCATTCCTCATTCCTCATTCCTAATTCCTCATTCCCCCGCATACCCTCTCCCGAGGGGGGAAGCACATGCAGCCGACGATCATCTGTCTCGTGCCCGCGGCGGGCATGATCTACCTGAACGGGCGCTTTGCTGGGGAGGCCACGCCCCAGCGTCCGCTGTTCGCGCCCGTCTGTCCCAGCGGGGCGCTGTACGTGGAATACCGCCCGCTGGAGGGGGATTTCGACGGGCTGGCCCGGCGGCTGGTGCTGTCCGGCGGCGCGCCGCTGGCCCAGTCCCTCGCCGACGCCGGGGGGCTGCATTGCGTAGCCTGGCCCGGCGGCGCGCTGGAGCTGGCGCTGGCCCCCGATCGCCACACCGTCGAGCACTTCCTGCTGGAGGGGCTGCCCTGCGCGCTCACCCGGGGACAGGAGACGGCGCTGTCGCTGAACGGCGTGCCCGTTTCGCTGCCGGAAGGCGCGGGGCTGCCGACGCTTCTGCGGCTGGACGGCGCGGCGGCGCTGCTGGGCGACACAGTCGGCGGCGGACGCTACCTCGCCGCCCTCTCCGCCGACCTGTCCCGGCAGACGGGCCTGCTGACTGCCGACGCCATCGAGCCGACGGACCGCGGCCTGTTCAGCGCCTTCGCCGCCCTGGGGGACACGGTGGGCCACGCCCGGCTGGAGCAGTGGCTGGTGGACGGGGACGGCCTCGACTGCGTGTCCTGCGAGAGCGCCTGGGCCGGCGGCGGCCCCCGCTGGCCGGACACCGCCGAGGGCGCCATGATCGCCGCCGTGGAGGCCGCGCTGGCGGGCCTGCCCGGCGAGGCGGAGGGCTATCTCTCCCCCGCGCTGGCAGAAAAAAGGCCCCTCGCCAACATAGCGGAGGCCTGCGACCTGTGCGTGCCGATGAAGTATCCCGCCCCCGACCCCCGGCCCTGCGTGGGCCTGGTGAAGCAACTCAACCCCCACCTGGCGACAGTCCGCCCCCTCTACTACCGCGCCGAAGCGGTGGGCGGAAGCCAGGGAAGGTGGACGATCGGGGAGATAAATTCTGATTCATCGAGCAAAGCTCGATGAATCAGAATTTAGGGGTTAGGTTTTAGGGGTTAGGGGTTAGGTGAACCTAAAACCTAAAACCTAAAATACTGATTTGTCGCCCCGCGACAAATCAGTATTTGATCCCCAGCGACACCTTCACCGCCTCGCCGACCCTGGCCATGACCTCGGGCTTCAGGGTGCCGATGCGCTCCCGGAGGCGGCGCTTGTCGAGAGTGCGGATCTGCTCGGCCAGCACCACGCTGTCCTTGACCAGACCGGTGCCCTCGCAGGCGATGGGCACGTGGGTGGGCAGCCGCGCCTTGCCCAGCTGCCCGGTGACCGCCAGCACGATCACCGTGGGGCTGTAGCGGTTCCCCACGTCGTTCTGGATCACCAGCACCGGGCGGATGCCCCCCTGCTCCGAACCCACCACCGGGTCCAGGCACGCGCTGAACAGGTCGCCCCGGTTGATCATACCATCACGCTCCACCATCATCCTGTGGGGCATCGTATGCGCCTGGGCCGGGTACGGTGCAACGGTTTGCGTCGTCATCGTGCTTCACTCCATGTTTTCAACAATAAGTACCCCCTGCCGCGTGTCGGCAGGCGGGAATCACGGGTTCATCTTCTTCAGCTCCGCCACCACCTGGGGGATCAGCTCGATCACCCGGTCGATGGGCTGGTAGCACTGGGCCGGCATCAGCCGCACCGCGTCGGGCCCGGTGACCAGGAAGCCCAGGGGCTGCACGGTCACACCCGCGCCCGCGCCGCCGGCGAAGGGCCGCCCGTCGGGCTGGGTCGCCGCCTGCCGGGTCTCGCCCCCTCCGGCCACGAAGCCGAAGCTGACCCTGGATATGGGCACCACGGTGGCCCCGTCCGCCGTGGCGATGGGTTCGCCCACCACGGTGTTCACGTCGATCATGTCCCGGATGCTCTCCAGGGTGGTTGTCATCAAGCCTTCAATCGGATGTCTGTCCATCTGGCAATCCTCCTGCGGATGTTTTCAAGCTGGCTCATGGCCATCGCCCACATAATCTGCCCGGAACGCAGCCGGATCATACCCTGAAGCTCCAGGCAGAGCCCGTCCCCGTCGAACACCGGCGTCACGTCCACCACTGCCCGGCCCGCCCCCAGCGCCCGCAGCGCCCCGCAGGCCAGGGCCGTCGCCGCTGCGTCCCCCAGCCCCAGAGCTCCCCGCACGCGGATCCGCGCCCCCCGCAGCCGCCGGACCACGTCCCAGGACAACCCCGGCCCGCCCTTCCCCCCGGCCCGGTACCGCCGCGCCCGGCGCACCGCCCCCCGCAGCCCGAAAACGCCCACCCCCACGCCGTAGCGCAGGCCGTTCGCCGTGGACAGCACAAACGCGCCGCTGACGGGAATGGCGGCGAGGTAGATGAGGGTTTCGATGATGGCGGCGAGGAGTATGGGCATGGCGAAGCTCCTTTGAAAATTAAGATTTGTCATCCCGCGATAAATCTGATTTTTCCCCGTATTGTCCATTAATATTCTATATTTCCCATTAAGAAACTACCGCATAATCGAGAGGTTCAGTAGCGGAGGGAATTTTAATCGATTGCGAACTGCAAAAATCTCGATTACCTGGCGGGTAATCGAGATTTTTGCAGGCAGCAAGCGACTGAAATTCACCCGCTAATGGGCCGCGACCATTGTGCGGTGTTTCCTTAAAAAAGTGTTATACCGGAAATGGCTTAAAATGGCAATCTGGGCAGCCGATGATGTTCGAGGTGGAAATAAAAATGGGACAAGGGAACCGTCCCAACGGCATTGAGATAACGAAAATGGCCTAGGAAAAGACGAATGCTACCGCAAGCATAGGAGATCGTTGAAGGAACTGAAGACAGAAAAG
>CACWZI010000027.1:5333-33626 GCA_902765305.1 uncultured Eubacteriales bacterium | reverse complement strand
GCCCCCGTGGCCGCCCCGGCCCCCAAGGCCGCGCCCGCCGCTGCCCCCAAGGCTGCCGCCGCGCCCGCCGGCGCCGAGGCCATCAAGGCGCCCATGCCCGGCAACATCAACGCCGTGAACGTGTCCAATGGACAGAGCGTCAAGAAGGGCGACGTGCTGGTCATCCTCGAGGCCATGAAGATGGAGAACGAGATCATGGCGCCCAGGGACGGCGTCGTGGCCTCCGTGAACGTGACCAAGGGCGCCACCGTCAACACCGGCGACGTACTGCTTTCGCTGAACTGATGACATCGGTTTTCTGAAAGCGGTAAGGAGGGTTTGACGAATGTCCAAATTGAAAAAGGTAAGCCCCAAGCGCGCCTTTGCGTGCCTGCTGGTGCTGTTCGCCCTGCTGACCGTGTTTACGGCGATGGCTGAAAACGCCGCGCAGACCGAAGCCCCCGTGGCGACCGAGGAAGCCGCCCCCGTGGAGGCTGCCGCGACCGCGGCGGATAGCACCGACCCCGACATCAACTTCATCAAGGGCCTTGGCAATATCGCGAAATCCACCGGCTTTGCCAAGAGCCTGGACGGCACCGGCGGCGACTGGCGCAACTACGTGATGATCGCCGTGGCCTGCTTCCTGCTGTACCTGGCGATCGTGAAGCAGTTCGAGCCGCTGCTGCTGCTGCCCATATCCTTCGGCATGCTGCTGGCCAACCTGCCCGCTGCGGGCATGATGAGCCATCCGACCTTCACCTTCTACGCCAGCCAGCCGGAGGCGCTGGCTGCGGCCAAGGCCCTGGGCAAGGACATCACCGACGTGATGATGCGCATGAACCCGGCCACCGGCGAGATGGGCTATGCCATGCAAACCGCCAACGGCGGCCTGCTGTACTACCTGTACCAGGGCGTCAAGCTGGGCATCTACCCGCCCCTGATCTTCATGGGCGTGGGCGCGATGACCGACTTTGCCCCGCTGATCGCCAACCCGAAGAGCCTGCTGCTGGGCGCTGCGGCCCAGCTGGGCATCTTCCTGACCTTCCTGGGCGCGAAGCTGCTGGGCTTCACCGCCAGCGAGGCCGGCGCCATCGGCATCATCGGCGGCGCTGACGGCCCGACGGCCATCTTCGTCACCACCAAGCTGGCGCCCCACCTGCTGGGCCCCATCGCCGTGGCGGCCTACAGCTACATGGCCTTGGTGCCGGTCATCCAGCCGCCCATCATGAAGGCGCTGACCACCCACAAGGAGCGCACCATCCGCATGGGCCAGCTGCGCCAGGTCTCCAAGACCGAGACGATCATCTTCCCCATCGCGGTGACGATCATCGTGTCGCTGCTGCTGCCCGACGCGGCCACCCTGGTGGGCATGCTGATGCTGGGCAACCTGATGCGCGTCTGCGGCGTCGTGGAGCGCATCAACAAGACCGCCCAGAACGAGCTGTGCAACATCGTGACCATCTTCCTGGGCCTGACGGTCGGCGCGACCACCCAGGGCTCCACCTTCCTGACGATGCAGACCATCTACATCGTCATCCTCGGCGTCATCGCCTTCAGCTTTGGCACCGCAGGCGGCGTGCTGCTGGCCAAGCTGATGAACATCCTCTCCGGCGGCCAGATCAACCCGCTGATTGGCTCCGCAGGCGTGTCCGCCGTGCCGATGGCGGCCCGCGTGTCCCAGAAGGTGGGCCAGGAGGAGGATCCCGGCAACTTCCTGCTGATGCACGCCATGGGCCCCAACGTGGCCGGCGTCATCGGCTCCGCAGTCGCCGCGGGCGTCTTCATCGCTTTGTTTGGCTGATAAAAGCGGATACAGGGGATGAGGAACACGGCAATGCCTGTTCCCTGTTCCCTGTTCCCTGTTCCCTTATTCCTGAGTATCTGTACTAACGGAGGAAAACTATCATGGGCAAAGTAATGATTACCGAGACCATCCTTCGCGACGCGCACCAGTCCCAGGCCGCGACCCGCATGCGCACCGAGGACATGCTGCCCGCCTGCGAGGTGCTGGACAAGGTTGGCTATTATTCCCTGGAGTGCTGGGGCGGCGCGACGTTCGACAGCTGCCTGCGCTTTTTGAACGAGGATCCCTGGGTGCGCCTGCGCAAGCTGAAGGAGGCCATGCCCAAGACCAAGCTGCAAATGCTGTTCCGAGGCCAGAACATACTGGGCTACCGCCACTATGCCGACGACGTGGTGGACGAGTTCACCCGCCTGTCCATCAAGAACGGCATCGACGTCATCCGCATCTTCGACGCCCTCAACGATCCCCGCAACCTGGAGCCGGCCATCAAGGCCACCAAGAAGTACGGCGGCATCTGCGAGGTGGCCATGAGCTACACCATCAGCCCCGTGCACACCGAGGAGTACTTCGTGAACCTGGCGCTGCAGCTGGAGAAGATGGGCGCGGACAACATCTGCATCAAGGACATGGCGAACCTGCTGCTGCCCTACAAGGCCTACAGCCTGGTGAAGTGCCTGAAGCAGGCCCTGAAGCCCGAGACCAAGGTGCACCTGCACACCCACAACACCGCCGGCATCGGCGACATGTGCAACCTGAAGGCCATCGAGGCGGGCGTCGACATCGTGGACTGCGCGCTGAGCCCCCTGGGCAACGGCACCTCCCAGCCCGCCACCGAGCCCCTGGTGGCCACCCTGGCCGGCACCGAGTACGACACCGGCCTGGACCTGCACCTGATGACCCAGGCGACCGAGCACTTCCGCGGCGTGGCCCAGAAGCTGCAGGAGCAGGGCGTGCTGGACCCCAAGGTGCTGCGCGTGGACGTGAACACCCTGAAGTACCAGGTGCCCGGCGGCATGCTGAGCAACCTGATCAACCAGCTCAAGCAGGCCGGCCAGTCCGACAAGCTGTACGAGGTGCTGGCCGAGGTGCCGCGGGTCCGCGAGGACTTCGGCTATCCGCCGCTGGTCACCCCCACCAGCCAGATCGTCGGCACCCAGGCCGTGATGAACGTGCTCACCGGCGAGCGCTACAAGATGTGCCCGAAGGAGAGCCAGGGCCTGATGCGCGGCGAGTATGGCCGCCTGCCCGCGCCCGTCAACGAGACCGTGCGCAAGAAGGTCATCGGCGACCAGAAGATCATCACCAGCCGCCCCGTGGACGACCCCTCCTACGGCGTCAAGCATCTTGACGAATTCAAGAAGGAGATGGGCCAGTACTACACCCAGGAGGAGGACGTGCTCAGCTACGCCCTGTTCCCCCAGGTGGCCGAGAAGTTCTTCCAGGCCCGCCAGGCCAGCCAGCTCGGCCTGGACAACAGTGTCCTGGACAAGAAGAACAATGCCATGCCGCTGTAAGGATCGCGGCAAAACAATCCCGGAAGCATCGCTTCCGGGGTTGTTTGCTTTGGGGGGCCAACTACTGATTTGTCGCAGCGCGACAAATCAGTAGTTAGGTTTTAGGCTATAGGTTTTAGGTGTTAGGGAAGGTAGAAATCCTGATGGATTTCTTTTATTCAAAGGACCGAGAAACGTAGTAACTACTGCCGTTTCCTTTGAATCAAACAAATCCCGAAGGGAATTTGCACCACCCCTAAAACCTAACCCCTAAAACCTAAAACCTGAATACTGATTTATCGAGCACAGCTCGATAAATCAGAATTTATCTCTCTCCCGCAAAGTAGAAATGATGTCAAACATTATTTATATGCTGACAAAGGTATATGTGTAATATGGTTCTATCAACCTTATTCCAAAAGCGAAACGGAGAAGCTGTTATGTCCGGCATTGCGCGTATGAAGAAGCTGCTTATCCTGGTATTGACGTTGAACCTGCTTGTACCCGCGGCCCTCGCCGAAGCCGACCCTTCCTCCGGCTCTGTGACCCTCACCATCACGGCGGTGGGGGACTGCACCTTCTGCGGCGAGGCGGGGTCCAAGTCCAACAAGCGCTTCCTGGAGTGCGTCGAGCAGAACGGCTACGACTACTTCTTCGCCAACGTGCGCGACCTGTTTCAGTCGGACGACCTGACCATCGTCAACCTGGAGGGGCCGCTGACCACGGTGAAGAAGCCGAGGGCCCATGGCTATGTGTTCAAGGCCGACCCGGAATGCGTGCAGATCCTCACCGGCTCCGGCGTGGAGCTGTGCAACCTGGCCAACAACCACGCGATGGATTACGGCGCGGCGGGGCTGAAGCAGACCGCCGAGGTGCTCGCCGCCAACGGCATCGGCTACTGCGGCTTCACCGAGGCCTGGCGCGCCGAGCTGAAGGGCGTGAAGGTCACGGCGCTGGGCTTTACCAAGTGGGACCACACTCCCGAGCAGGTGGTTGAAGCCATCGCCGCGGCCCGGGCGGACTGCGACCTGCTGATCGTGAACATGCACTGGGGCTGGGAGCGCCAGAACCAGCAGTGCCAGGAGCAGGTTCAGCTGGGCCGCGCGGCGGTGGACGCCGGGGCGGACCTGGTGATCGGGACCCATCCCCACGTGTACCAGGGCATCGAGAAGTACAAGGGCAAGTACATCGTATACAGCCTGGGCAACTTCTGTTTCGCCGGCAACGCCAACCCCGACGACAAGCGCTGCCTGATCTTCCGGCAGCGCTTCAGCTTTAACCCCGGCATGGGCATCGCCCGGGCCAACATACTGGACGAGGGCATCGACGTCATCCCCGCCAGCATCTCCTCGGTGCCGGAGAAGAACGACTTCGTGCCAACCGTGCTGCCGGTCGAACAGGGCAAGGCCCTGCTGAAGGAAGTGGCCGAATGCTCCACCCACTTTACCCTCGGCGATACCCTGTGGATGAGGGGAAACTGGCTGGAGGCGAACGGGCTGATCGGAGAGGAGAAATTCTGATTCATCGAGCTTTGCTCGATGAATCAGAATTTAGTGGCTAGTGGCCTCTCAAATTCGCCATGAAAAATATGTCATAGAAATATCATATTTTCACTTGATATTTTTTCACATTTGTATTATAATGTTCCAAAATGACAGATTAGGGCAGGAGAACGGCCTTGGTTTGGCTTTGCCATGGGGTTGAGAGCGGTGCTTTTGCGCTCTTTGGCAGGCGATGGAGGAAAATATGGGCAAAAATATGACGACGAAAAAGAAAAAGGCAAAAGAACTGCAGCGGCGCAAGACGATACGCCTGGGGGTGGTTTCGCTGCTGGTGGTGCTGGGTTTGGGCACGATGGTCGGCATGGCCATGTTCAACGCCAATGCCAGGCCCCAGCGCGACATGAAATGGTATGTGCGTGAAAGCGGGGTGCAGGTCGCGGCCCCGGCGACGGGGGAGGGCTATGCCGTGACGAACCAGCGGGGCGGCGCCAACGGTCCTGCGCTGGCGATCAGGCAAGGCGACCCCACGCCCAGGCCCACGATCAAGCCCACCATGAGTCCGGCGCTGGTCACCGAGGCGCCCGCCGCGGATGCGGGTGAGGCCGGCGACGTCGACGCCTCCGAGGCGTTCGACGAGCTTTCCGGGATCGATCCCCAGATCGGGGACATCGAAACGGCGGAGGACTGGGCGGACAGCAACGGCACCGTGCGGCTGACGATCACGGCGGCGGGCGACTGCACCTTCGGCGGCGAGGAAGGCTCCAAGGGGCGCAGGCGCTTCATAGACCTGGCGAATACGGAGGGCTACGATTACTTCTTTGACGGTGTGCGCCAGGTGTTCGAGAATGACGACCTGACCATCGTCAACCTGGAGGGCCCGCTGACCACCGCGGTGAAGTCCAACAAGCACGGCTTCGTGTTCAAGGGCGACCCGGAATACGTGAACATACTCACCGGCTCCAGCGTGGAGCTGTGCAACCTGGCCAACAACCACACGATGGACTACGGCAAGAACGGCCTGAAGGACACCGTGAACGTGCTGGAGACCGCCAAGATCGGCTACTGTGGCTATTCAAAGACCTTCTCTACCACCATCAAGGGCGTTCGGGTGTGCGCGCTGGGCTTCACCTGGTGGGACAGCGACTATAAGCAGATTGGCCAGGCGATCCAGAACGCCCGGGCCAACTGCGACCTGCTGATCGTCAACATGCACTGGGGCATCGAGGGCAACACGATGCAGGACCACAAGCAGGTGGCCATGGGCCACGCCATCATCGACGCGGGCGCAGACCTGGTGATCGGCACCCATCCCCACGTGTATCAGGGCATCGAGAAGTACAAGGGCAAGTACATCGTGTACAGCCTGGGCAACTTCTGCTTCGCCGGCAACGCCAACCCCAACGACAAGCGCTGCCTGATCTTCCAGCAGACCTTCAGCTTCAACCCCGGCATGGGCATCGCCCAGGCCAACATCACCGATTCGGGCATCAACATCATCCCCTGCACGGTGTCCTCGGTGAAGTACCAGAACGACTTCCAGCCCACCATCATGGCGGCCAAGGAGGGCGGCGCGATGCTGAAGGCCATCGCCAGCCGATCCACCAACTTCTCGCTGACCAACGCCCTTTGGATGAAGGACAACTATGTGGTCACCGCCGGCCTTGCGAACAACGGCGAGGATGAACCGGCCGAACAGCCCGCCACCGCGGAGATCGGTGAAGCGGCCGAAGCGCAGGAGCAGACCGGCGGCGACGCGGAGGACGAAGGAGCGCCGGAGGAAGAAGCCGCCGGGAGCATGAATACGCTTTAAGGAACTACCGCACAATACGGCGGCGCATCTGACGGTGCCTTTTCCGCCATACGCATCCTGCAAATTTCTTGACTTACCGCCAGTAAGCCTGCGAAATCTGCAGGCGCGTCTGGCGGAAAATTCACTCGTCAGCTGACCACCTTAATTGTGCGGTATTTCCTTAAGGAAATACCGCGCAATGCTCGCGGCCCATTAGCGGGTGAATTTCAGCCGCTTGCTGCCTGCAAAAATCTCGATTACCCGCCAGGTAACCTTCGCTTTTTGCAGTTCGCAATCGACTAAAATTCCCTCCGCTACTGAACCACTCGATTATGCGGCATTTCCTTAAGGAACTACCGCACAATCCGGCGCGCATCCGGCAGCGCCTTTTCCGACTCGAAGCCAGAGAGTGTATATAAATGGCATCTCATGGATGTGAGACCGACATGAATGAAAAGCGGGCGGTGTGGCGGCGCCGGTCAGGCGCCATGTGGCGGCAGATTGCCGCCGCTACACACCACAGGTCGCTGTTCTACCGCTATTTCACGGTAAAATGCCAGAAGCGCGTTTGGCTGGAAACCCCGTTGCGGTTACGGCGTCTTTGCCTGCGTTTCCGCGTTGATTTCCCTTGACTGCCGCCATCTTCGGGGCGCCGGGCAGCTCTTGCGGATCTTTCGGTTTGCCGTCAGGACGGTGGACCGGTTCGAGACCGCTGAAAAATGGAGGTATATATGAAATATCAGGTAATGGTGACGACGCTGTTCAGTGGGGACAACATATCCAATAAATCCTTTTACTATGCGCGGATGAACAACGGAAAGACGCTGTATTGCGACGCGATGATGCCTGCGGAGGCGTCATGTAAATTCATGCTCGCCACCACCCCGATCGATGAGATCATCATTGTCGGCTCGGAGACGATGGGGCCTTCGGGAGAAGAGCCCCAATCCATATACCTGCGGGACAGCGTTCCCGCGTCCACCGCCAGTCTGGACAAGCTGACGCGGTACGAGCTGCTGTGCTACAGGCTTTCTGAATTCATGGACGATGTCCACGCGGAGACCCAGGACATCGACGCCCTGCTCTCGGATGAGGAGGAGGCAAAGATCGTCGCCTTCGTCCGCGGCTTCTTCGATGTACAGGTTCCGGACGAGAAGGACAAGCCGAGCCGCTATTTCCACCTGCTGGCGCAGGACAGGAAGCTGCTTGACGCGCTGCACAAAAGCCTGCGCGAAATAGTGCCGGAGGCGGATTATGAGCGCTTCAGACAGTGGCTGCATTATCGCCTTTACCTGACATTAAAGGCAACCTATAAGATGGAGCTTCTGGAGGAAAACGAGAACGTGCGCATTCGCTTTATTCCCGCCGTGGGTGGCGACGCTTACGCATTCCTCAAGCGCGTCGCCGCCACCCTGACGCATCCCGACAACGCGGATGGCTTCGCCGGCGCCGATCTGTACATGTGCCTGCAAAACAGCGAAGCCACCGTGACCATGAACATCGTCAACTTCAGCAATTTGATACGCATATTCCCCGATAATCAGATCAACCTGCGCAAGACCTTTACCACCACTTTCGAGCCGGATGCCCTGGCGGATCAGATCGTCGACGACAGTCAAAGCCAGGCCGTCAACGAATTGCTATCCGCCATAGAAGCTTTCCTCAGAAACGGCAAGGCGGGGCGCGTGGTAGAATTCTGGAAAAAGCTCAATGTGAAAAACGATAAGGTCGACAGCATCGTCTACTCGATGCGCAACATCGACAACGGTATCTCGCTGTGCGACTTCAAGGACATTGAACGCGGTGTCAAAAGCTTGCGCAATGTCCTGCAAAGCGGAGAGAAATTCTTCGGAGACACGCCGCTGGAACAGCTGTTCGGAATTCTGCTGGATGTCGCCTGCAGGGAGTACGAACATTTGTGGATAAGGGGCATGATGAAATTTATCGACCTGGTTCGCCTGGCTTACCAGAAGGAGTTCTGGCAGCAGACACTGACGATCATCGAATCCCGCGCGCCCGAAGATTTTGTCGAGAAGGGGTTCTATTACTACTGCGATTCAGAGGATGACCGGACGCAGGTGTCCAAAGTCTTCGCAAAGTGCTATTACGACCTGCGCCCCTTTGAAAAGTACAAGCTGGAGGATGTGTCGCATTACTACATCAAGTACTACAACCGGGACAAGTCAAACCGCCAGAAGCACGGCAGGGAACACATTCAGGACTACGCGCAGGTGCGCGCCAATGAGATCGGCGTCAAGGTTCCCGGGGAGATTCGCGCGTGTACGGTATGCCCGGACAAGGACGCGGTGAGGGACCTGCTCTTTGCGTACTACTACGTCGGAGAGATCAGAAATCAGACCAATCACGCGACGGAGACCTTCGACGGGTTCCAGAGCATGATGGCGGATTCCGACAGCAGCGAGCGAATGGAGGCGATCCGGCAATCCATCGATTACTTCCTGCACTGCTACTACAGGGTGGCTCAGCTTTCAGCGGGTAAGGCGTTCAATGTTGTCGAGATCACGAGCGATGAATTCATGCCTTACGTCGACGATCTGCGTCAACAAAACAGAGATAACGACAGGTGAGGCCATAATATGGAATCCTCAGCACAGCCCACAAGCACATCGGCGAAGCTGAAGCGCATCGCCGCCATAGGCGTCCCCGCGGTCATCGAGAGCATCATTTCCGTGGTCATCGGCTCCATCGATACGAAGATGATCTCCGGCCTTGGGAAGGGAGCGGTTTCAGCCGTCTCGTTCACATCCCAGCCCAAGCTCATCATACTCTCGGTCTTCTATGCCATGGGCACCGCCGTTTCCGTTTTCGTGGCCCAGGCCCTGGGCCGCAAGGACAGCGACGAGGCCAACGCCTATTTTCAGACGATCTTTCGGCTGACGGTCATACTGTCCCTCATCCTCGGCATCGCCTGCGGCTTGCTGGCTGGTCCCATCATGTCGATCTGCAACCGGCAGCCGGATACCGTGGGCATGTCCGTCAGCTTCTTCCGGATCATCATGTTCTTCCTGGTGTTCAACACCGTTTCCATCGTGTTGAACGCCGCCCTGCGAGGCATCGGCAAGACCTCGCTGACCCTGATTTCCAGCATCGCGATGGGCGCGGTGGACATCTTCGTCAACTACCTGTTGATCGAGGGCCACTGTGGCTTTCCGAAGCTCGGCGTGGTGGGCGACGCGCTGGGTACCGTGAGCGGCATGGTCGCCGCCTGCGTCATCAGCATCGTGCTGTTGTCCAGGCATTCGGGTTTTCTGACCCTCAAGGGGGTATTCACCCGGAAGAGCGATCCCCAGGTCATGACGAATGTACGTGAAAAAGCGGGCAACACTGTGATTGAAAACCTGTTCACCCGCATCGGCTTCCTGCTGTCCAGCATCATCGTATCCGGGCTGTCCTCGGACGTGACGGCGGTCTACTCGGTCACGATGATACTGCTCAACTATTCCTTTTCCTTCGGAGAGGGCATGCAGGCGTCGGTCGTCTCCCTGACCGGCCAGTGCATGGGCGCGAAACAATACCGCGAGGTGAAAGACTACGTGCGGCTCGCCCGGGTCGTGGGCGTCGTGCTCTCACTCGCGCTCAGTGCCATCTACATTTTGGGCGCGCGCGGCTTCTTCAGCGAGTTCTTCCAGGACGAAGAGGCCATTGCGCAGGGCATTTCCTATACCTACGTCGCGGCCGCGCTGACGCTGTTGCAGATCATCCGCATCATCAACGTCGCGGCGATGCGCGGCATGGGCGATGTGAAATCCCCCCGGAACATGGCGACGCTCTGCGTGCTGATCATCAGTCCCGCGGTCGCCTTCACGCTGACATCGGTGATCCCCTGGGGCGTGTGGGGCATCTGGGCGGCGTCCCTGACCAGCCAGTTATGCTGGTTCGTCATGAGCTGTATAAAGGCACACCAGTGCATGCAGCGGGTCCTGGCCCCGTAGGCCAGGGACAGGGGGACGTTTGTTTGGTCTGCCGCTCTTCCGTTTATCAGGTGATGAAGGAGACAGAGGAAACGTCCGGGATCACTGAAAAAGAGCCTTCAAATTGAAATAATGAATTATAGGGCGTGCTTCCAGATGGTATCTATGAAGCGTATTATAATGGAAAAACCCCGTGTCAGGTTGAGGGAAATACCGCATAATCGAGTGGTTCAGTAGCGGAGGGAATTTAAGTCGATTGCGAACTGCAAAAAACGAAGGTTACCTGGCGGGTAATCGAGATTTTTGCAGGCAGCAAGCGGCTGAAATTCACCCGCTAATGGGCCGCGAGCATTGTACGGTATTTCCTTAAATTGATCACATTGCCCCAGAGGGGAAGGCTGTTGGATGCGGCAGCAGCCATTCCCCTCGCTTGTTCCCACGATAAATCCCCATTTGTCGTGGGACTCCGGGCTGTAACCCGTCTGCGGTTGGATGTGCCAACTATTTACCTTCTCCCCCTGTTCATTCCGAGAAATAAGTGCTATAATATCTGCATTACAATGACAACCGACCGCCTTTTGTGCGGCAATGGGGGAGGAACCACTATGGAAAATGAAGTCAGAAAGCCCGCAAATTTTATCGAGGAGTTCATCGAGCAGGACCTGGCCAGCGGCCGGTTTGACCACGTTCAGACCCGCTTCCCGCCGGAGCCCAACGGTTACCTGCACATCGGCCACTGCAAGGCGCTGTGCGTGGATTTCGGCATTGCCGAAAAGTTTGGCGGCAAGTGCAACCTGCGCTTTGACGACACCAACCCCACCAAGGAGGAGACCGCCTTCGTCGAGGGCATCCAGCGGGACATCGAGTGGCTGGGCTACAAGTGGGACAAGCTCTACTTCGCCTCCGACTTCTTCGATCGCCTGTATGAGATCGCCAAGGACATGATCCGCCGGGGCGTGGCCTATGTGGACGACCAGAGCCCCGAGGAGATGCGGGCCAATCGCGGCACGCTGACCAAGCCCGGCGTGAACAGCCCCTACCGGGACCGCCCCGTGGCGGAGAACCTGGACCTGTTCGAGCGCATGAAGAACGGCGAATTCGAGGAGGGCAGCCGGGTGCTGCGGGCCAAGATCGACATGGCCAACCCCAACGTGCTGTTGCGCGACCCCACCATGTACCGCATCAATCGCCACACCCATCACCGCACCGGCGACAAGTGGTGTATCTATCCGATGTACGACTTCCAGCATCCCATCCAGGACGCCATCGAGGGCATTTCCCACTCGCTGTGCTCGCTGGAGTATGAGATCCATCGCCCGCTGTACGACTGGTTCGTGGCCAATGCCAACGTCACCGACCAGCCGCCCCGGCAGATCGAGTTCGCCCGCCTGAACATCGAGCGCACCGTGCTGTCGAAGCGACACCTGCGTAGACTTGTGGAGGAGCACGTGGTCTCCGGCTGGGACGATCCCCGCATGCCCACGCTGGTGGCCATGCGCCGCAGGGGCTATCCCGCCGCCGCCATCCACGACTTCATGGGCCGCGTGGGCGTGGCCAAGGCCGATTCCGTGGTGGAGGGCAACCTGCTGGACCACTGCGTGCGCGAGGCGCTGGCCGACACCGCCCCCAGGGCCATGGCCGTGATCAACCCGCTGAAGGTGGTGCTGACCAACTGGCCGGCGGACAAGACCGACACCCTGACCATCGAGAACCACCCCGACCACCCCGAGTTCGGCACCCGCCAGGTGACCTTTGGCCGGGAGCTGTACATCGAGCGCGAGGACTTCATGGAGGAGCCGGTAAAGAAGTTCTTCCGCCTGGCCCCCGGCAGAGAGGTCCGGCTGAAGGGCGCATATATCGTCAAGTGCGAGGACTTCGTCAAGGATGAAAGCGGCGCGATCGTGGAGCTGCGCTGCACTGTGGACCTGGACAGCCGCTCCGGCAGCGAAGGCGCGAACCGCAAGGTCAAGGGCACGCTGCACTGGGTGAACGCCGCCGACGCCGTGCCCGCCGAGTTCCGGCTGTACGAGCCCATCCTGAAGGAGGACGACGACAACGCGGTCACCGTGGACGAGGACGGCAACACGGTCGAAGCCAGCGGCGACTTCCTGGACAAGCTGAACCCCAACAGCCTGACCGTGGTCAAGGGCTTCTGCGAACCCTGGATCGCCGGCCACGACGTGGGCGCGACCTTCCAGTTCCTGCGCATGGGCTATTTCTGCAAGGACCCGGATTCCACCGACGCCCTGCCGGTGTTCAACCGCACCGTGCCGCTGAAGGACAGCTGGGCCAAGGAAGCGAAGAAGTGAAAAACGACAGATACGGGAAAGGACGCCGCAAGGCGTCCTTTCCCGTATCTGTGACGGATGGAGACATTTATTTCATAGATTCAGCTCGCTATACAGCTGTCTGCGGTATTCCGGGTCGCTGACGGCACGAACGGCGTCCTGTTCACGGCCAAGCGAAAGCAGATGCCCGAACAGCACTGCCAGCCGTGCCTCGCCCTTTTGTACGCCTTCGACAATGCCCTGCTCACGGCCTTCTACACGGCCTTCTTCACGGCCTTTTTTGCGGCCTTCTACACGGCCTTCTTCGCGGCCCTTCTCCAACAATTCCTGTTCCCGAAGCATCATGATCATATACTCGTGCCTCCTCTCCTCGCTGGATTTGACGTGGTTGACGGCGTCCTCCAGCTCCCGGCTGAAATCGCCGCTGACGGTGCCGCTGTCGAGATAGCGTATGACCTCCTGCAGTTCGTCGTTGACCGCGCCTGCTGTACCTTTGGTGTTGACGATGACCTTCACGGTCTCGTCCCCAAAGGGCAGCTCCGGTTCCTCGATGCAGCGGTTTTCGAAGCGATAGACGATCCGATCCCGCCCGTAGGGATCGTGATTGCAGATGAATATGATAAACGATTTGCGCAGCCTGGCGTAATCCGCGCCGGGGGAGAGCACGTTCATGTCGATGGCGGACTGGTAGTAGCGCATGCGCTTGGGCAGCGACCTGTGCCGGGTGGTCTGCACCTCGACGTTGTATATGACGCCGTTCTCGTCCTCGACGTACAGGTCCAGCCTTACCCCCTTTGCCTCGAAGCCGCTCTTTACCGTGCGCTGCGGCTCGATGTAGGTGACCTGTCGTATGCGCATGTTTAGAGTGTGTTTCTAAAGTCCCCAGGATGCAATTTCGGCGTCTAAGGCTGCACTTCTGCGTTGCTTTTCCTTGACTTAGCGCCACTAAGCCTGCGGAAAAGCGCCTTGAATTGCAGCCTAATCCGCTCGAACTTGCACCTGTTGCCTTTTAGAAACACACTCTAGTATGCTTTCGATCAGCGGGCGGATCAGCTTCGGGTCCTGCATGACCGTGCCAAACATGTAGTCGTCCATCAACGTCAGGTCTTCCAGCCTGCGATAGGCCTCCATAAGCGCCGCCTCCCTTCCATTTCTATTTTATCACGTCTCACTGGTATAGGCAAGAAGAAAATGCAGGGGGATGGGGAGGAGGATGAACGAGGGGAATGGATGTGTCTGTCAATGCAGTTTGTGACGCAATTCACATCAAAAATTATGCGAAATGCAATTATTCATTCATATTATAAATCCAACAGGAGTTCCTCATTTTTGTGAATTCCTTCCGGGATTCCTGTTAAATTTTGAAATTCAGTGGAAAAAAGGCCGGTGTATGCCCCGAAATCGGGGCCGGTGGGTCTTGACAATCAGAAATCGCTATGATATAGTTTTAAATTACGTTAGTATGGCCAAAAAGCCGCTTTCGCAGCCAAAATGCTGAAAACAACGGGGTTTTCCGGGATGGGCGCTTTCGTTTCAACGCTGAAAATTCACATTGAAATTACGCTTTTACCGAAAAATAACGATGCAGTTCAGGCAGGCGGGCTGCCGTCAGTGAGCGCGGCATGACGAAGATGTAAGGGGTGATTAAGGGTATGGCATATCCGGTGCAGATGGGCAAACGCACGCGCATGTGCTTTGCGCGCATTGAAGAGGCGCTGGCAGTACCTGATCTGATCGAGGTTCAAAAGAAATCCTACAACAACTTCCTGAAGGAGGGCCTTCGCGAGGTGCTGGCGGACGTTTCGCCAATCACCGACTACAGCGAGAGCCTGATCCTGGAGTTCACGGACTATTCGCTGGACGACAAGCCGAAGTATACCGTGGACAAGTGCAAGGAGCGCGACACCACCTATGCCGCGCCGCTGAAGGTGACGGTGCGCCTGACCAACCGGGACACCCACGAGATCAAGGAATCCGAGGTCTTCATGGGCGATTTCCCGCTGATGACCGAGCACGGCACGTTCATCATCAACGGCGCCGAGCGCGTCATCGTTTCCCAGCTGGTGCGCTCTCCCGGCGTGTACTTTTCCAAGGCCATCGACAAGACCGGCGCGAACCTGTTTTCCGCCCAGATGATCCCCAACCGCGGCGCGTGGATCGAGTATGAAACCGATGCCAACGGCGTGGTGTTCGCCCGCATCGACCGCGCGAGGAAGCTTCCCGTGACGGTGCTGCTGCGCGCCATGGGCGTGGAGAGCGACGAGGAGATCACCCGGCTGTTCGGTGAGGACGAGCGCGTGCGCAGCACCATCACCCGCGACGCGCCCTCCGTCAACGACAAGGGCGAGCTGCGCTACAAGTCCCGCAAGGACCAGGCACTGATCGAGATCTACAACAAGCTGCGCCCCGGCGAGCCGCCGTCGGTGGAATCCGCCACGAACCTGATCAACTCCCTCTTCTTCGACCCCAAGCGCTATGACCTGGCCCACGTCGGCCGCTACAAATACAACAAGAAGCTGGCGCTGGCGCTGCGCATCTTCAACCAGATCCCCGTGGAGGACGTCGTGCACCCCTTCACCGGCGAGATCATCGCGCCGGCCGGCGAGGCCATCTCCCGGGAGGTTGCAGAGACCATCCAGAACGCGGGCGTCAACATGGTCCGCGTGCGCGTGGGCGAGGAAGAGTTCAACGTCATCGGCAACAACTTCGCCTTCATCAAGCCCTTCATGCAGGGCTACGATCCCGAGCTGCTCTCTCAGTACGACGAGAGCGTCGCCCACTTCTCCGAGCGGGTGCACATCCCCACGCTTGTAAGCCTGCTGGAGCGGGTGAAGGCCGACGGCGCGCCGCTGAACCAGGCGCTGAAGGAGGCCCAGAAGGACCTGATGCCCAAGCACGTGCTCGTGGATGACATCGTGGCCTCCGTGTCCTACCAGTTCGGCCTGTTCCACGGCCTGGGCGAGGTGGACGACATCGACCACCTGGGCAACCGCCGCCTGCGCAGCGTGGGCGAGCTGCTGCAAAACCAGATTCGCGTGGGCATGTCCCGTCTGGAGCGCGTGGTCAAGGAGCGCATGGCCATACAGGACATCGACAAGGTGCGGCCCCAGGACCTGATCAACATCCGGCCCGTGTCCGCCGCCATCAAGGAGTTCTTCGGCTCCTCCCAGCTGTCCCAGTTCATGGACCAGCCCAACCCGCTGGCCGAGCTGACCCACAAGCGCCGCCTGTCGGCCCTGGGCCCCGGCGGCCTGAACCGCGAGCGCGCTTCCTTCGCCGTGCGCGACGTGCACTACAGCCACTACAGCCGCATCTGCCCCATCGAGACTCCTGAAGGTCCGAACATCGGCCTGATCGGCTCCCTGGCCACCTATGCGCGCATCAACGAATACGGCTTCATCGAGGCTCCGTACCGCAAGATCGACAAGGCCACCGGCAGGGTGACCGAGCAGATCGACTACATGACCGCCGATGAAGAGGACCAATATATCATCGCCCAGGCCAACGAGCCGCTGGACGACGAAGGCCGTTTCGTCAACGAGCGCGTGACCGTGCGCCGCCGGGACGAGATCATCCAGGTGGAGGCCGCCCGGGTGGACTACGTGGACGTGTCCCCCCGCCAGCTGATCTCCGTGGCCACCGGCATGATCCCCTTCCTGGAGAACGACGACGCCAACCGCGCGCTGATGGGCTCCAACATGCAGAGGCAGGCCGTGCCGCTGCTCAAGCCCGAGGCCCCGATCGTCGCCACCGGCATCGAATACAAGGCCGCCTGCGACTCCGGCGTGGTGCTGCTGGCCAAGGAGGCCGGCGTGGTCACCCGCGTGACCGCCGACGAGATCGTCATCCGCGGCGAGGACGGTCAGGACCATCCGTATAAGCTGCAGAAGTTCGCCCGATCCAACCAGGGCACCTGCATCAACCAGCATCCCATCGTGGCGGAGGGTGAGGTCGTCAAGGCCCGCCAGCCCATCGCCGACGGCCCCAGCACCGACCAGGGCGAGATTTCCCTGGGCCGCAACGCGCTGATCGGCTTCATGACCTGGGAGGGCTACAACTACGAGGACGCCGTGCTGCTGAGCGAGCGCCTCGTGAAGGAAGACATGTACACCTCGATCCACATCGAGGAATACGAATCCGAGGCCCGCGACACCAAGCTGGGCCCGGAGGAGATCACCCGGGACATCCCCGGCGTGGGCGAGGATGCCCTGCGCGACCTGGACGAACGCGGCATCATCCGCATCGGCGCCGAGGTCCGGGCCAACGACATCCTGGTGGGCAAGGTCACCCCGAAGGGCGAGACCGAGCTGACCGCCGAGGAGCGCCTGCTGCGCGCCATCTTCGGCGACAAGGCCCGCGAGGTCCGCGACACCTCGCTGCGCGTGCCCCACGGCGAATTCGGCATCATCGTTGACGTCAAGATATTTACCCGCGAGAATCGCGACGAGCTCTCTCCCGGCGTCAACCAGATGGTGCGCGTGTACATCGCCCAGAAGCGCAAGATCCAGGTCGGCGACAAGATGGCCGGCCGCCACGGCAACAAGGGCGTCGTGTCCCGCGTGCTGCCCGAGGAGGATATGCCCTTCCTGGCCGACGGCACGCCGCTGGACATCTGCCTGAACCCCCTGGGCGTGCCCTCCCGTATGAACATCGGCCAGGTGCTCGAGGTCCATCTGGGCCTGGCCGCCAAGGCGCTGGGCTGGCATGTGGCCACCCCCGTGTTCGACGGCGCGCGCCAGGAGGACATCGACCAGATGCTGGACCAGGCCTCCCGCGTGGAGGACGGCCCGCTGTACGACGAGCTGGGCCGGCCCACGATCCAGTTCAGCAAGATCGGCATCAACCGCACCGGCAAGCTGTGGGTGTATGACGGCCGCACCGGCGACCGCTTTGACAACCCCGTCACCGTCGGCTATATGTACTACCTGAAGCTGCACCACCTGGTGGACGACAAGATCCACGCCCGCTCCACCGGCCCGTACAGCCTGGTGACCCAGCAGCCCCTGGGCGGCAAGGCCCAGTTCGGCGGCCAGCGCTTCGGCGAGATGGAGGTCTGGGCCTTGGAGGCCTACGGCGCCAGCCACGTGCTCCAGGAGATACTGACCGTGAAGTCCGACGATACCATCGGCCGCGTCAAGACCTACGAGGCCATCGTGAAGGGCGAGAACATCCCCGATCCGGGCGTGCCCGAGTCCTTCAAGGTGCTGATCAAGGAGCTGCAATCCCTGGCGCTTGACATCAAGGTGCTCTCCGAGGACAAGCAGGAGATCGAGATTCGCGAGCTCGAGGACGACATCTACGCTACCGAGAGCGAGTTCAAGGACGAGCTCGGCCCGGTGATCCCGCCGGAGGCCATGACCGAAGAGGAAGAGGCCGTGGTGGAGGATTTCGACTTCGACGACCTCGACCTCGGCGGAGACGACGACCTGTTGGACGACGACTTTTGATGAATGAGGAATTAGGAATGAGGGATGAGGAATTGAAAGTGAACAGAGATGCAAGCCATTCCTGTTCCCTGTTCCCTGTTCCCTGTTCCCTTGCTGACAGATAGAAAGGAGAGAGCTCCTTGTTTGAACTGACGAATCTTGATTCCATACAGATCGGCCTGGCGTCGCCGGAGAAAATCCTCAAATGGTCCCACGGCGAGGTCACCAAGGCGGAAACCATCAACTATCGCACGCTGAAGCCGGAGCGCGACGGCCTGTTCTGCGAGCGCATCTTCGGGCCCACCAAGGACTGGGAGTGCAACTGCGGCAAGTACAAGCGCACCCGCTTCAAGGGCGTCATCTGCGACAAGTGCGGCGTCGAGGTCACCAAGGCCAAGGTGCGCCGTGAGCGCATGGGCCACATCAAGCTGGCCGCGCCCGTATCCCACATCTGGTACTTCAAGGGCATCCCCAGCCGCATCGGCACGCTGCTGAACATCAGCCCCCGGGCGCTGGAGCAGGTGCTGTACTTTGCCAGCTACATCGTGCTGGACCCCGGCGACACCGCCGTCACGAAGCTGCAGCAGAACCAGCTGCTCTCCGAGACCGAATACCAGCAGAAGAAGCAGCAGGCCGAGGAGCAGGGCGTGAAGTTCAGCCTGTTCCGTCGCGAAGACCCCACCATCGGCCCGGATGAGATCGTCCATGGCGAGCAGGGCGTGCTGGTGGGCATCGGCGCGGAGGCCGTGCAGCGGATGCTGCAGAACATCAACCTGGACGAGCTGAACGACCAGCTGCGCAAGGAGCTGCAGGAGCTGTCCGAAAAGGAGACCAAGCACAACACCGAGGGCCAGAAGCGCCAGCGCATCATCAAGCGCCTGGAGGTCGTGGAGGCTTTCCGCCAGAGCGGCAACAAGCCCGAGTGGATGATACTGGATGTGGTACCGGTCATCCCGCCGGAGCTGCGCCCCATGGTGCAGCTGGACGGCGGCCGCTTTGCCACCGCCGACCTGAACGACCTGTACCGCCGCGTCATCAATCGCAACAACCGCCTCAAGCGGATGCTGGAGATGAACGCCCCTGACATCATCGTGCGCAACGAGAAGCGCATGCTCCAGGAGGCCGTGGACGCCCTGATCGACAACGGCCGCCGCGGCCGCCCGGTTACCGGCGCGGGCGGAAGGCAGCTGAAGAGCCTCAGCGACCTGCTGCGGGGCAAGCAGGGCCGCTTCCGCCAGAACCTGCTGGGCAAGCGCGTCGACTACTCCGGCCGTTCGGTCATCGTGGTCGGCCCGAGCCTGAAGCTGTACCAGTGCGGCCTGCCCAAGGAGATGGCCCTGGAGCTGTTCAAGCCCTTCGTCATCGAGCGCCTGGTGAACCAGGGCATGGCCGTGAACGTCAAGACCGCCAAGCGCGCCGTGGAGCGGCTGCGCCCCGAGGTCTGGGACGTGCTGGAGAGCGTCATCCGCGACCATCCCGTCATGCTGAACCGCGCGCCCACGCTGCACCGCCTGGGCATACAGGCCTTTGAGCCGGTGCTGGTGGAGGGCAAGGCCCTGAAGCTGCATCCGCTGTGCTGCACCGCCTTCAACGCCGACTTCGACGGCGACCAGATGGCCGTGCACGTGCCGCTGAGCATGGAGGCCCAGGCCGAGGCCCGCTTCCTGATGCTGGCGGCGAACAACATCCTCAAGCCCCAGGACGGCAAGCCCGTCATCTGCCCGACCCAGGACATGGTCCTCGGCTGCTACTACCTGACCATGATCCACGAGGGCCTGAAGGGTACCGGCAAGGTGTTCACCGACGTGGACGAGGCCCTGATGGCTTATGCCACCGGCGAGTTGGCCCTGGAGGCGCCCTGCAAGATCCGCATGAAGAAGACCATCGACGGCGAGGAGCACACCCGCCTGGTGGACACCACCATCGGCCGCGTGATCTTCAACCAGGCCATTCCCCAGGACATGGGCATGCAGAAGCGGGAGACCGTGGACGACATGTTCAAGCTGGAGATCGACGAGGTCGTGGGCAAGAAGCAGCTGGCGAAGATCGTCGATACCTGCTACCGCACCCACGGCGTGACCACCACCGCCAACATGCTGGACGACATCAAGGCGCTGGGCTACAGCTATTCCACCCGCGCGGCCCTGACCGTCTCCGTGGCGGATATCAGCGTGCCCGAGGAGAAGCAGCAGATCCTGGCCGACGCCGACGCACAGGTGCGGCAGATCGAAAAGCAGTTCAAGCGTGGCCGTATGTCCGAGAACGAGCGCTACACCAGCGTCATCCGCATCTGGGAGCAGGCCACCAACGACGTCACCAAGCAGGTGCTGGAAAAGATGGAGAAGTTCAACCCCATCAACATGATGGCGGATTCCGGCGCCCGCGGCTCCACCAACCAGATTCGCCAGCTGGCCGGCATGCGCGGCCTGATGGCGTCGCCCACCGGCAAGATCATCGAGCTGCCCATCAAGGCCAACTTCCGCGAGGGCCTGAGCGTGCTGGAGTTCTTCCTGTCCTCCCACGGCAGCCGCAAGTCCCTGGCAGATACCGCAATGAAGACCGCCGACTCGGGTTACATGACCCGCCGCCTGGTGGACGTGTCCCAGGAGAACATCGTGCGCGAGGTGGACTGCTTCGCGGCCCGGGGCGAGCGCGTGCGCGGCCTGAAGGTCCGCGCCATCGGCCAGCCCGGCGACATCATCGAGGAGCTGGAGGACCGCATCCGCGGCCGCGTTGCGGCTGAGGACGTGGTCGATCCCGCCACCGGAGAGGTCATCGTGCAGACCGACGAGCTGATCACCTTCGACCTGGCCCGCAGGATCGTCAAGGCCGGCATCGAGGAGGTCGCCATCCGCAGCGTGCTGACCTGCCAGAGCAACGTGGGCGTGTGCGCGAAGTGCTACGGCGCGAACATGACCAACGGCAAGCTGGTGGACGTGGGCGAGGCCGTGGGCATCATCGCGGCCCAGTCCATCGGCGAGCCCGGCACCCAGCTGACCATGCGTACCTTCCACACCGGCGGCGTCGCCACCGGCGAGGACATCACCCAGGGTCTTCCCCGCGTCGAGGAGCTGTTCGAGGCCCGCAAGCCCAAGCGCGAAGCCACGCTGGCGGACATCGGCGGCACGGTGCACATCACCACCGACGCCAAGAAGCGCCGCAAGCTGATCATCCAGTCCAACGAGGGCGACGCGGAGACCAAGGAGTATCCCATCAACTACGGCTCCAAGCTGAAGGTGGAGGACGGCGACACCGTCAACGCCGGCGACGAGCTGATCGAGGGCTCCATCAACCCCCACGACCTGCTGCGCATACTGGGCGTGAAGGCGGTTCAGGATTACCTGGTCAAGGAAGTCCAGTCCGTCTACCGCCGCCAGGGCGTCGAGATCGTGGACAAGCACATCGAGGTCATCGTGCGCCAGATGCTGCGCAAGGTCAAGGTGGAGGAAGCCAACGACACCGACCTGCTGCCCGGCGCGCTGGTGGACATCTTCCGCTTCGACCAGGCCAACCGCAAGACGCTGGAGGCCGGCGGACGTCCCGCCACCGCCAAGCGCACGCTGTTGGGCATCACCAAGGCCGCCCTGGCCACCGAGAGCTTCCTGTCCGCGGCCTCCTTCCAGGAGACCACCCGCGTGTTGACCGAAGCGGCCATCAAGGGCAAGACCGACCCGCTGCTGGGCCTGAAGGAAAACGTCATCATCGGCAAGCAGATCCCCGCCGGCACCGGCCTGAAGCGGTATTCCAGCATCGAGATCCACGAGGCGTACTGAGTTTTGTGACGGCCGCCCATGCTTTTGTGAAAGGCATGGGCGGCTTTTAACGTGAAAGGTACTGCTTGTCAATGCTAATCTCACAGATATGTATGGTACAGAGGAGGTATGGAGGATGATCAGGCCATCTGAGGTTGCCTCGAAGGTGAAAAAACTTGAGGATGAAAACCTGCGCTTTTGCAGCTGGCTGAAGGCGCATGCCGATGAAGAGGAGCTGGACGCAAGGTTTCGAACGCTTCATGAAAAGCTGTTCGTGGACTACGACTGCTGCCAGTGCGCCAACTGCTGCCGTGAATTTCAGACAAAGGTGAAGCCCAGGGAAATCTCTGCGATGGCTGAGCAACTGGGCATGACTGTGTTTGAGTTTGCTGAAAAATATACGATTATGATCGATGACGACGGGGAGCGCACGCGCGGCTTTGACGCCCCATGTCCCATGCTTGCGACGGATGGCAGTTGTCGCGTTCAGGCCTGCAAGCCCGAGGAATGCGTGAGCTTTCCCCATACCGACAAGCCCGACAGGCTGTCGAGCATGTACTCCGTACTCAGCGCCGCCAGCATCTGTCCTGTGGTTCTTGAGATCCTCCAGCGTCTCAAGCAGATGTATGGGTTCAGGAGAAGGTGATGGTTGTCATGGTGACGGTTCTCTTGACAATGCTTTGGTACAAACATGTTTTCAATAATACCGTCCGAGACTGCTGAAAAAGTCCCCGTGTCTTCCGAGCCTCAAAGCTCCGTAGGGGCGACACGCAGTTAGTCCTTTAGGGGCGCTATCAGTCGCCATGCGTTCTTTCCTGTGGCGACTGATAGTCGCCGCTACGGCAGGTCGGTGCTTGTCAGGAAGTTTTTGGCAAAGGTCTGCCACTTGTCTCACTTTTTCAGCAGTCTCATACCGTTCCCCTGTCCCACAGAATATGCCGGTTAACTCAGAAAAACGACCCCCGCGGGCAATGCCCGCGGGGGTCTTGAATCTGGCTTATGCCTGTACCGATCAGTACAGCTTGGCCATCTCCTCGATGTTGTCCTGGTTGAACTGCAGCGGCAGGCCCTGCACGATCTCGGTGCCGCCGTCGTCAGCCTTGGTGACGGAGAAGTCGCCCAGGCCTTCCACGGTGAAGGACTCGCCCTCAGCGCCGGTGATGTCGCCGTTGATCAGGGCGATGGTGGCATAGGCGGACAGCTTGCCCAGCAGCTGCATATCCCACAGATAGAAGTAGGGGCAGGACTTGCCTTCGCCGGTGTACTCCAGCATCTCAGAGGGCAGGCCCAGGCCGGTGATCTTCACGTTGCAGCCTTCGGTATCCTGCACCAGCTTGGCGGCGGCCATGATGCCGACGGTGGTGGGGGCGCAGATGACCTTCAGGTCGGGATAGTTGTCCAGCAGAGCCTGGGTCTGGTCAGTGGACTTCTGGGGCTCGTCGTCGCCGTAAGCGATCGGCACCAGCTCCAGCTTGGCGTACTTCTCGTCCTTGGCGATCTCTTCCATCGCGGCGATCCAGGCGTTCTGGTTGGAAGCCTGAGAGGTGGCGGACAGGATGGCCCACTGGCCCTCGCCGCCGGCCAGATCGTACACGGCGTCGATCAGCGCCTGGCCCACGGCCACGGTGCCGGCCTGGTTCACGAACACCTGACGGCTCGCCGGGTTGGGGGCGGAGTCGAAGGAAGACACCTTGATGCCGGCATCCATCGCCTCTTCCAGCTTGGCCTGGAGGGCGTTGAAGTCGTTGGCGGAGATGCAGATGGCATCGGGCTGCTGGGAGATCAGGTTGTCCAGAACCTTGATCTGGGCGTCAGCGGTCGCTTCCTCGGGATAGACGACGTCGATGGTGGCGCCTTCGGCTTCGCCGGCCTCTTTGAAGGACGCGGCAGCGATCTCGAAGAAGGCGTTACCGGCGGATTTGCCGACCAGCGCGATCTTCTTGCCGTCAGCGGTGCCCGCCAGAGCGGAGGTCATCAGACCGGCCACCAACAGGGCCACGAGCAGGACAGAGAACAGTTTCTTCATGGGTTGTTCCTCCTTTGATTATATATCGCAACTGCGTATCGCAGTTACAATTCGGTTTGTGTGGCGGCAGGTCGCCGCCGGTAGGGTGGGGGATATGGCGCCTGCCAGGCGCCGCTATGGGGGATGCCGGCGACCTGTAGCGGCATTAAGCCGCCAGGGTCCCCAAATCCCCACGGTACTTACTTCTTTACCGCCTTGCGCAGCTGGCCGAAGATGTTCGGCAGGGCCACGGCGGCGATCAGCAGCACGCCGATGATCAGCAGGATCACCTGGCCGTTGACGTTGCGCTGGCCCAGGCCGATGCGCAGGCAGACGATGATGAACGCGGAGATGACGCCGCCGATCATGTTGCCCTTGCCACCGGTGGAGGATATGCCGCCAAACACCGCCATGGCGATGGCGTCCATCTCAAAGCCGGTACCGGTGGTGGTGTTCGCGCCGTAGGACGAGGCCACCATGAACAGCGCGCACAGGCCCGCGGCGGTGCCCATCAGGGTGTAGATGATGAAGCGGATCTTTTCCACCGCCACGCCGGAATAGCGGGCGGCCAGCCGGTTGGTGCCGATGGCGTAGACCTTGCGGCCGAAGGTGCTCCTGCCCAGTATGATGCCGGCGACGACGGCCAGTATGAGCACCAGGAACAGGATATAGGGCACCGTGCCAATCTTGCCGCTGATGGCCTTGAAGCCGGCGGTATTGGCAACCGAAACCGAGCCGCCGCTGCCCAGCACGATCTCCGCGATGCCGCGGAAGATGATCTGGGTGGCCAGCGTCACGATCATCGGGGGTAGCTCGGGGAAGCGGGTCAGTATGAAGGCGTTGATCAGGCCGCAGCAGGTGCCCACCGCCAGCGTGGCCAGTATGACCAGCGGGAACGGCGTGCCGGCGTTGCTGATGATACAGGCCATCGTCGCGGCCAGGCACACCGTAGAGCCCACGGAGATGTCGATCTCGCCCATGACCAGTATGAAAGCCATCACCAGCATCAGAAAGACCTCGGCCAGGTAGACCGGCATCTGCCGCAGCAGGTTGAACATGTTGTAGTATTCGGAGAACCACTTGCAGAAGATGTTCACGCCGATGAACACCAGGATCAGTATGCCCTCCCAGCCGAATAGCAGCTTTTTGATCGGCGATTCGGGGACGTTGTTAATGCTTCTTCCGGATTTGCCCGCCATGAATCACATCTCCCTTCTCGCCAGAGCGTTTCTGTTGGCCACCCGCTGGAGGATGACGTTGATGACCACGACCGCCAGGATCATGACGCCCTTGATCATGTTCTGCCACAGCGCGTCGATGTGCAGCAGCGGCAGCGCCTTGGGGATCATGGCCATGATCAGCGCGCCCAGCAGCGCCCCGATCACGGAGCCGCGTCCGCCGGACATGCTGACGCCGCCGATGACGCAGGCCGCGATGACGTCCATCTCGCCGCCCTGGGCCATGTTGGGCATGGCCGAGGCGTAGACCGCCACCTGGAGCGAGCCGGCCAGCCCGGCCAGCAGGCCCATGACCGTGTGCACCATCAGCTTGATGTTCTTGACCTTGATGCCGGAGACCTCGGCGGCCTCGGCGTTGGAGCCGACGGCGTACACCTGCCGGCCGATGCGCGTCCACTTCATCACGATGAAGAAGATCACGTAGCACAGTATGATGACCCATATGACCTTGCTCAGGCCCAGCAGCTTGTCGGTGCCGAAGTTCTTGAACTCACCCAGCGCCGCGGCGCTGGCCCATTCGCCGCCGTTGGAGATCAGGTAGCCCATGGCGCGGTAGATGTACATGAAGCCCATCGAGGCGATGATTGGCGGAACCCCCGCCCGGGAGATCAGCAGGCCCACCAGCGCGCCGCAGGCGGTGCCGATGCCCATCGTGATCAGGAAGCACAGCAGCGTCGACTGGGTGTGGCCGTACTTCAGCAGCATGCCGATGGCCATGCCCGACAGCGCCAGCGTGGAGGTGATGGAGATGTCGATGCCGCCCACCAGCATCACGCCCAGCATGCCCAGGGCCATAACCAGCGTGACGGCGTTGTTGCGCAGCATGTCGGTGACGGCCTTGAAGGAGAAGAACGCCGGGTTGATGATCGACACGATGGCGAACATCGCGATGACGATGATGAACAAGAGGAACTCGCGGGAGCCCGTCAGCTTTTTCAGTTTCATGCCGCGCCTCCTTTCGTCGTTGCGCCCTTTTCCATGGCCAAGTCGAGTATCTTCTCCTGGGTTGCCTCATCCCGGTTCAGCACGCCGGTGATGCGGCCGTTGCACATGACCACGATGCGGTCGGCCATGCCCAGTATCTCGGGCATTTCAGAGGAGATCAGTATGATGGCGTAGCCCTGCTTGGCCAGATCGCCCATGATGCTGTAGATCTCGGCCTTCGCGCCGACGTCCACGCCCTTGGTGGGTTCGTCCATGATGACGACCTTCATCTCCTGGCCCAGGGCCTTGGCGACGACCACCTTCTGCTGGTTGCCGCCGGAGAGGGAGGATGCGGGCTGGAAGATGTCCACCGCCTTGGTGTCCACGTCCTCCAGCAGCTGCTTGGAGATCTCCCGCTCCTTCTTGTCGTCGTTCAGGCCGCCCTTGGCGTACTTGCCCATGATGGGCAGCGTCACGTTGCGGCCCAGGCCCCAGCTCATCAGCAGGCCCTCCTTCTGCCGGTCCTCCGGCAGCAGCACGATGCCCAGGTCCATGGCGTCCTTGGGCTTGCGAACGTTGATTTCCTTTCCTTCAAGGTAGACCTTACCGGCGTCGGGCTTCGTGATGCCGCAGACGCTCTCGATCACCTCGGTGCGGCCCGCGCCCACCAGGCCCGTGAAGCCCAGGATCTCGCCGGCGTGGACGGTGAAGGAGGCGTCCTTGAAGAAGCCGGTGCGGCTCAGGCCCTCGACCTTCAGCATCTCCTTGCCGATCTTCACCTCGGGCTTGGGGAACAGGTCGTTGATCTCGCGGCCCACCATGGCTTTGATCAGGTCGGCATTGGTGATTTCATCCACATTATAGGTGCCGATGTACTGGGAATCGCGGAACACCGTCACGCGGCTGGCCAGCCGGTACATGTCCTCGAAGCGGTGGGAGATGAATATGACGGAGACGCCCTCCTCGCGCAGCTGGTCCACGATGCGATAGAGCTCCTCGGATTCCCGCTTGGTCAGCGAGGCGGTGGGCTCGTCCAGTATGATGATTTTGGCGTTGGTGGAGAGGGCCTTGGCGATCTCGACGATCTGCTGCTCGGCCACGGACAGCGTACCCATCTCAGCAGTGGCGTCGAAATCGGCGTTCATGCGCTTGAGCAGCTTGTTGGCCTCCTCGTTCATGGTCCGCCACTGGATCATGCCGTGCTTGATGATCTCGTGGCCCATAAAGATGTTTTCAGCCACGGTCAGGTCCGGATAGGAGGTGGCGTGCTGGTACACCGCGGCGATGCCGGCGGCCTGGGCATCCCTGGGGCCCTTGAAGTCCACCTTCTGGCCGTAGAGGTACATTTCGCCCTCTTCGGCCTTGTGCACGCCGGTGATGACCTTGATAAAAGTGGATTTGCCGGCGCCGTTTTCTCCCATCAGCGCATGCACTTCTCCAGGCTTCAGTTGGAACTGAACCCTGTTCAGCGCCTTGACACCGGGGAAGATCTTTGTGATTCCCTTCAGTTCAAGGACGTACTGCGATTCTGGCATTGTCCCGCCTCCGTTCTTTGATTTCAGGCGCGAAGGCGCCCGTTTTGCGCGTCAAATTCCCGGCAGAGCCGCAACCTGAAGCAAAACTGCTTTTCAGTAAATGTATTTAACCTATTAGATTATATACTGATATTTGACAGGTTGTCAAGAAAAAACAGCCGGTTCTGTGCAATTTTGTGGGTTTTTTTCAGGTTGGGGGTTTTTGGAAGGGGGCTTGAATTCCGATTTATCGAGCACAGCTCGATAAATCGGAATAATGAGGAATGAGGAATGAGGAATGAGGAATGAGGAATGAGGAATGAGGAATGGATGAAGAAATCCTTGCGGATTTCTTTGATTGGGAAAACAAGCATCATTTCAGGCTGATCGACTTGAAATCCAAACAAATCCCGGAGGGATTTGCTCCTTCATTCCTCATTCCTAATTCCTAATTGAATCCTGGTTTTTCGCGAAGCGACAAATCAGAATTCCTCGTACACCCGATACGCGCCTCTTCCACACGTCTTGACCTGGTACAGGGCCTTGTCGGCGTTGTCCTTGTCCTTGCGGATCTCCAGGTCGGTCTTGCCCCGGATGGTCCAGTTCGGGTCGCCCTCGGTGTCCAGGTGGTGCCAGATCTGGGTGGA
>CACWZI010000027.1:0-5322 GCA_902765305.1 uncultured Eubacteriales bacterium | reverse complement strand
AGGAAGATGCAGCTGGGCAGCTGCTTGAGCATCTTCTCCAGCTGGTTCAGCGACAGCGAATCCTTGGCCCGTATGGCGTTGGCGATGCGCTTGTAGACCCGCTCCCGGCTCGCCATCGCCAAGCAGCTGCTTCGAACCACCAACGATTCCATGAGCCGCATCGCCGAAGCGGTGGGGTATACCGCCTCCTATTTCGACAAGGTGTTCAGGAAATACGAGGGTGTCACGCCCCGGGCCTACCGGCTGAGCTGGTACGATTCCCAGAAGCAGGGCGCGCCCGTGGGGCGGGAGGGGAGCGGCGCACAGGCATCTGCTCCCGCCGGTTAATCGAACCGATCTAATATTTGCCTGAATAGACTAATTCGCCTTGACAGTTGTGGCAAAATCGTTTAAAATGATAACAATAATTATTGTGCCATGGCGCTGCGTGCCGCATGGCGCGATTGAGAAGAGAAAAGGAGGGGTGCATATGGTGAAGCAAAACGGGTCCGATGTCTTCATCAGTCTGAAAAATGTATCCAAGACCTTTCCGGGCGTCAAGGCGTTGACAGACATCAACTTTGACGTGCGCAAGGGCGAGGTGCATGGCCTGATTGGTGAAAACGGCGCGGGCAAGTCCACCCTGATCAAGGTGCTGGCCGGCGTCCATCAGCCCGATCCCGGCGCCGAGATCATCATCGACGGCGAACGCGTGGAGCAGCTCACGCCCACCGAGTCAATGCGCCGGGGCATCATGGTGATCTACCAGGATTTCTCGCTGTTCCCCACGCTGACCGTGAAGGAAAACATCGCCTTCAGCGAGCAGATCGACAAGAAGCGCCGCATCATCAACTGGAAGGAGATCGAGGAGACCAGCAAGAGGGCCCTGGGCATACTGGGCGTGGATATCGACCTCAACGCCAAGCTGGGCTCCCTGTCCACGGCGAAGCAGCAGCTGGTGGCCATCGCCCGCGCGCTGGTGTACGACGCGAAGCTGCTGGTCATGGACGAGCCGACCTCGGCCCTGTCCTCCGGCGAGGTGCAGCACCTGTTCAAGATCATGAACGACCTGAAGGCCAGGGGCCTGGGCATCATCTTCATCAGCCACAAGCTGGACGAGCTGTTCGCCATCTGTGACCGCATGTCCGTCATCCGCGACGGCCATTACATCGGCATGCGCAACAACGGCGAGACCACCACCGGCGAGATCATCGCCATGATGGTGGGCCGCGAGATCGTCGAGGAGCACGTGGGCGGCACCAACATCGGCGACGTGATCCTGGAGGTCAAGGGCATCTCCAAGCGGGGCAACTACGACGACGTGTCCTTCAAGCTGCGCAAGGGCGAGGTGCTGGGCATCACGGGCCTTGTGGGCGCGGGCCGCACCGAGACGGTGCGGGCGCTGTTCGGCCTGAATCCCCCGGAGAGCGGCGAGATGATCCTGGAGGGCAAGCACATCAATCCCAAATCCCCGGCGGAGGCCCAGGCGCTGGGCATCGCCTTTGTGCCGGAGAGCCGCCTGACCGAGGGCCTGGTGCTCCAGCAGGACGCGGAGAGCAACATTACGCTGTCCATCCTCAAGAACTTCGTCAAGGGCGGCCTGCTTGACTTCAAGGCCCGCAACAAGCGGGCGGTGGAGCTGATCGAGCAGTTGAACGTCAAGCCGCCGTACCCCGCCATGCAGATATCGAAGTTCTCCGGCGGCAACCAGCAGAAGGTGGTCGTGGCCAAGTGGCTGGCCACCAACCCCAAGGTGCTGATCGTCGACGAGCCCACCAACGGCATCGACATCGGCGCCAAGACCGAGATCCACGCGCTGCTGCGCAGGCTGGCCGACGAGGGCATGGCCGTCATCATGGTCTCCTCCGAGCTGCCTGAGATACTGTCCATCTCCGACCGGGTGCTGGTCATGCGGCGCGGACGCATCAACGGCGAATTCGACGGCGCCACCGCGACCCAGGAGGCCATCATGGAGAAGGCCGTCATGGCCGGCGGCGGGAAAGGAGCGACGGCATGAGCGAAAAGATCAAGCGCGCCCTTGGCAACAAGGAAGCGTCCGTATTCATCATACTGATCGCCGTGGTGCTGATAGCGACGATCTTCAATCCCGCCTTCCTGACGTTCGGCAACATCATGGACGTCATGAAGGGCAACGCCACCCTGGGCATCTGCTCCTTCGGCATGCTGCTGATCATACTGACCGGCGGCATCGACGCCTCGGTCTGCGGCCAGCTGACCCTGGTGTGCGTGGTGGCCGGCAAGATCATGGCAAATACCCAGTTCGACAACGTCATCGTCTACTACCTGCTGGGCATCGCCATCGGCGCCTTCACCGGCATGCTCAACGGCCTGATGGTCGCTCGGCTGGACCTGCCCCCGATCATCGCCACCCTGGGCCTGGATTCGGTGCTGATGGGCTTTTTGAAGTACTATACCAACGGCACCTGGATCAACGCCAAGGAGCTTCCCCCGAAAATCGGCCAGATCGGCCTGTTCCGCTTCTTTGCCGACCCGAACGTCAACGGCTCCGGCGTGCCGCTGCAGCTGCTTTTGTACATCCTGACGGCGGCGCTGACCTGGTTCCTGCTCAACCGCATGCTGCTGGGCCGCAGCATCATGGCCATGGGCGGCAGCCGCGTGGGCGCGGAGCGCATCGGCCTGAACGCCAAGAACCTGACCACCTTCGCCTACATGTACGCGGGCATGATGTACGGTTTCGCCGCCATCACCTACACCTGCGCGATGAACTCCGTCGACCCGAACGCCTTCCTGGGCTTTGAGATGGACGTCATCGGCGCGGTGGTGCTGGGCGGCGCGCTGATGACCGGCGGCCAGGGCAGCGTGCTGGGCACCGTTCTGGGCATGCTGCTGTTCGCCTTCATCTCCAACGGCCTGACGCTGGCCCACATCTCCGCCTACTGGCAGAACATCATCGTCGGCGCGATCATACTGCTGGCGGTCAGCTTCGACATGATCAAGCTGCATCGCGAGGAGCGCCTGCAGACCAAGGTCGACATCGAACCGAAGGAGGCGATTGCGCGATGAAGGAGCATTTCAAGAAAAACGCGCACCAGTACCGCCTGCTGGGCCTGCTGGTCATACTGATGCTCGTCATGGGCGCGCTGGCTCCCGGCAAGTTCCTGACGGTGCGCAACTTCAAGAACATGGGCTTCCAGATGGCCGAGTTCGGCATACTGGCCATCGGCATGAGCGTGGTCATCATGACGGGCGGCATCAACCTGTCCATCGTGAACAGCGCCATGCTGGCCTCGATCGTTTCGGCCATGGCCATGCGTGCGTTGTACAACGGCGGCGAGGGCATGGCGGATATTCCGGTCATACTGATCGGCCTGCTGATCACCATCGCCGTGGCCATCGTCTGCGGCGCGATCAACGGCTTCTTCGTGGCCTACATCGGCGTGCTGCCCATACTGGTCACCCTGGGCACGCAGACGGTGTTCGACGGCATCTCGCTGAACATCACCCGCGGCTCCGGCGTCTCCGGCTTCCCGAAGCTGTTCCAGCAGATCGGCGCGGGCACGCTGGGCGAGATCCCCTATACGATACTGATCTACATCGTGGTCATCGTGGTGGCCTACCTGATGATCGAGCGCTCCCGCTGGGGCATCAGCATCTACATGGTGGGCGGCAACGAGAAGGCCACCCGCTTCTCGGGCATCAACACCAAAAAGACCGTGATGGGCGTGTACATCTTCTCCGCGGTGGCCGCCGGCCTTGCGGGCATACTGATGACCAGCCGCTACAACAGCGCCAAGGCCGACTACGGCTCCAGCTACACCATGCAGGCCGTGGCCGCGACGGTGCTGGGCGGCACCTCGATCAACGGCGGCAGCGGCCATGTACTGGGCACCGTGATCGCCGTGGCCATCATCCAGGTGATCTCCTCCGGCTTCAACATCCTGAAGATCAATCGCAACTTTACCGACATCGCCACCGGCCTGATCCTGGTGGGCGTGCTGGCCATGAACCACTTCCTGGCCAAGGGCGCGTCTCGGCGGATTCGCGCCGAGGTGAAGTGATCCAACCGGGCCGAAGGGCCCAGATCCATCCGTTGCTCAGGGGACGGCTGGGCAGAGGCGTCCCCCTGCAAAATATAGAAACGAGGTAATACAACATGAAGAAAGTTCTTGCAATGATCTTTGTTCTGGCAATGCTGGTTTCCTCCGTGGCCATGGCCGAGACCATCGTGGTCATGCCCAAGCTGGTCGGCATTCCGTATTTCAACGCTTCCGAAGTTGGCGTCAAGGCCGCCGGCGAAGAGCTGGGCATTGACGCGCGCTACACCGGCCCCACCGAGGGCGACGCCGCCCTGCAGGTGCAGATGATCGAGGACCTGCTGGTGGACGGCATCGACGCGCTGGCCATCGCGCCCAACGATCCCGATTCCGTTTCCCCCGTGCTGCAGAAGTGCATCGCTGACAACGTGCTGGTTCTCGACTGGGACACCACCGCCAATGGCGACGACGTGACCTATTCCGTGCACCAGATCGACGACAAGGTGCTGGGCGAGACCCTGATCGACCTGCTGGTCGACAAGATGGGCGAAGAGGGCGAGTACGCCATCGTCACCGGCTACCTGACCGCCGCCAACCTGAACACCTGGATCAAGGCCGGCCAGGACTATGCCGCCGAGAAGTATCCGGGCCTGAAGCTGGTCACCGATCCCGTGGCCTCCGACGAGTCCCAGCAGGAAGCCTATAACCAGGCGCTGGCCCTGATCCAGGCCTATCCGGACCTGAAGGGCATCCTGGGCTATTCCACCCCCGCCCCCATCGGCATCGCCAAGGCCGTGCAGGAGAAGGGCCTGAACGAGCAGATCGCCGTCGTCGGCACCTCCATGCCCAACGACTCCAACGAGTACCTGAAGGACGGCTCCCTGGACTACGCCGTGCTGTGGGATCCCGCTCAGCTGGGCAAGCTGGCCGTGTATGTTGCGCACCTGCAGCTGGCCGGTGAGACCCTGGAAGGCTACGAAGTGCCCGGCGTCGGCCCGATCCACGTGGAAGACGATGGCAAGACCATCATCATGGGGCCCCCCACCGTGTGGACTGCCGAGAACGTGGACGACTACGACTTCTAATTCCCACGCCCTCATCCTGCCGGCCTTCCGGCAGGCATGAAAACCCCCGCGAGTCACTGCCCGGCTCGCGGGGGTTTTATAACTACTGATTTGTCGCAGCGCGACAAATCAGTAGTTAGGTTTTAGGTTATAGGTTATAGGTTTTAGGGAAGGTAGAAATCCTGACGGATTTCTTTTATTCAAAGGACCGAGAAACGTAGTAACTACTGCCGTTTCCTTTGAATCAAACAAATCCCGTGGCC
>CACWZI010000026.1 GCA_902765305.1 uncultured Eubacteriales bacterium | reverse complement strand
CGGCAAAAACGCAAGCGTTTTCACCGAAATCCACCTTCCGCCCAAGGGCATGGCTACGCACACCCTGAACCGGCAGCTTCGCTGCCTGGGGAAGGCTTTTGGAGGCCGCGTCAGCGCTACGAATCAGAATCTGCATGCGGCTGCACAGTTACAATATCTTTAACAACACGCAGGAGCGCGGATCAAATTGATCCGCGCTCCTGCCGTTGCAGCCGCTATAGACGCTGCCTGATTTGCGCGATATAATCCCCGTCGATCACGCTGTAGCGGTCCTCCGGGGGGTACAGCGCGCCGCCGAAGAAGATGTCCCGGTTGCCTGCGGTGGAGGTGTCCATCGCGTCCCGGAAGCGGGCTACGTGGATCTGGTCACAGCCGGTGGCCTCGACGATCCTGTCCACGTTCTTCAGGTTCACTCCCGCGCCGGGCATGATCTGTATCGCGCCCTGGGCGAATTCCATTATCTCACAGATGGCGTCGATGCCGTAGAACACGTCCGGGGCCAGGCCGCTGGTCAGCACCCGGTCGATGCCGATGTCGATCAGCTGTCCCAGCAGCTTTTTCCAGTCGGCGCACACGTCGATGGCCCGGTGGAACACCTTGGTTTTGCTCCCGGCGATGCGGGCCAGCTCGCGGGTGCGCTTCACGTCCAGGTTCCCGTCCGCGTCCAGGAAGCCGAACACCAGGCCGTCGCTGCCGTGTTCAAGCAGCGCCTCGGCGTCGGCCAGGGCGGTGGCGTATTCGGCATCGGTGTAGCAAAAACCCGCCTGGCGGGGCCGCACCATGGTCATGACGGGCAGGTTGGACAGCCGCTTGGCGGTGACCAGTTCGCCGATGGAGGGTGTGAGGCCGCCGAACATCAGGCACGAATTCAGCTCCACGCGGTCCGCGCCGCCCCGCTGGGCCTCCAGCACGTCGTCCACGCTGCCGCAGCACACCTCGAGGGTGTATCGGTTCATAAGTAAAGACTCCCTTGTTATTTACTGAAATCCCCATAGATCTCCCGATAGTGCGACGGCGTGCAGTTCCGGGCGCTTCGGAACACCCGGTTGAACGTGGCCACGCTGCCGAAGCCGGCGCTGATGGCGATTTCCTGTATGGGCTGGCGGGTGTGGATCAGCAGGTTTTCAGCCATCGCCACCCGCTTGTTACGCAGGTATTCCGAGAAGGACTGGCCCAGCTGCTGCTTGAACATCCGGGAGAAGTAGCACCGGGAAAAGCCGGTGAAGGCGCTGACGTCCCCCAGGGTGATGTCCCGCATGTAGTTCTGGTCGATGTATAGCCGGGCGCTGTCCACGATCTCTGGGTCGATGCGCTGGGATCGGGCGTCGTAGCTGCTCAGCTCCCGGGTCATGTTGAACTGGCCCAGGCACACGTACATTTGCAGCAGGTAGGAATAGCACATCGAATTCCACAGGAATTCCCGGCGCTCGTAGCAGTTCACCACCTGCATCAGCAGCGCGCGCACGGCGCTCTGCAGCTCCGGCTGGCCCGTCAGGTAGATGGGCGTCTTGAGCATTTCCTCCACCAGCTGCATGTCCCGCATGCCAAACAGGTTGTCCGGCTCGAACAGCAGCAGGTAGCGGGCGCTGCCCTCGTTCATCGTCAGCCCGTGGATCCAGTTCGGCGGCACGATCAGCACCTCGTCCGACTGCACTTTGTAGGTCTTGTCCTCCACGGTATAGATCACCTCGCCCCGCAGGGGCATGATGATCTCCACCGCCGAATGGCAGTGGGCGTCATAGGTCCATGGGGTCTGGGAATACCAGGCCCGCAGGGACGAGTGGTCGATATAGGTGACGTATTCCTGCTTGCCCTTTAGTATGCGAAACCCGTCGGGGAATCGGCATCGGGTCATCACATCCGACTGTGTCTTGTTTTCCATGGCCCCCAACCTCCGTAAAAGCCTTTTTCAAGCACTTCTATTATAACACAAATATAACGTCATTTCAATGGGTGGAGACAAAAATTGATACAAAAACGCGAAATCACACCACAATGATTTCGCGCTTCATGCCGTGGACGTAATACTGTATGGCGATGCGCCGGGGCGCGTCCGGGGCGGCGGTGGTGACCAGCTTCAGGTTGACGGTGACGCTGTCCCGGGCCGCCACGTCGCTGCCCTCGCCGGTGACGGCGTACACGGCGATATCCCCCGGCGCGCCCTCCATCGAGATGTGCAGCCACTCCGCCGGGAAGAGCCCCCGGTTGCTGAGCGTCACGTTGATGTCCATCAGCCGGTAGGGGGAGGGGTCCTCCGAGAGGCTGCCCCCGTCCAGCACCTGTGGCGCGGTGCCGCCCTCCACGATCGAGCGCACCGCCCCGAAGGCCTCCGGGTAGTCTGCCGCCGGGGCGGACTGGATTGCCACCTCGCCGCGAAGCGTCCCCCCCAGGTAAAACCACCCGCCGAACCCCAGCATCAGGACCAGCACGACGGTGAGCAGCGCGGTGAGCTTTCGCATGGATGACGCCTCCCGATGAACTCTGAATGAATGCTATTGATTATTATAGCAGAGGTTCGTTAAGAGTATACCGGGGGGGAGGGGATATATAAAACGTGTGATCGATACGGTTAGGGTAGACTTCTCCAATCATGCATTGAAAATCCTTCTTTGCTAATAGAAGTGCTTGACAACACGTGTTGGCACGTGTTAGAATAAGAGAATAAAGAAGGTGAGAGAATGAAAACGAGCGAGCTTGAAAAGCTGCTCAGCGAAGGCGGATGTTACTTCCTGAAGCATGGCGGCGAACACGATACCTGGTTCTGTCCTAAGACTGGAAAGAAAGTCAGAATTCACCGTCACAAGTCGAAGGAGGTGCCAAAAGGAACCGCCGAGCGCATCCTCCGGGATGCGGGACTGAAATAGTCTTGCATCCCCAGGGTTTTTCATTCTCTTGATATAATATAAGAGGAGGCCAACACCCATGCGCTACGTTTATCCTGCTGTCTTTGTGCCGGAGGATGGACTGTATAACGTCACTTTTCCCGATCTTCCCGACTGCTACACCAGCGGGGATGATCTGACCGACGCCATGTTCATGGCGCAAGACATTCTCGCCGATGTCCTCGCAGACAAGGAAGAGCAGAATGAATCCGTACCGAATCCCAGCGACCTGTCAACGCTGACCGTGCCCACCGGCAGCACCGTCGCGCTGGTCGCCGCCGACACCGATGCCTGGCGACGGGCCCACTCCGGGAAAGCGGTCAAAAAGACGTTGACCATTCCCCAGTGGCTGGACACCGCCGCCCAGGTACGCGGCATCAATTTCTCCCAGGTGCTTCAGGACGCGCTTCGCGCTCAACTGGGGGTATAGGAGCGACAAAGCCCGCCGAAAGGCGGGTTTTGTCTGTTGGTTTTGGAACACAGAGAACCGTCCCCCCTGTGTTTGGATGACGCCTCCCGATGAACTCTGAATGAATGCTATTGATTATTATAGCAGAGGTTCGTTAAGAGTATACCGGGGGGGAGGGGCGTTGGGAATATAAGACCTGTAAACAAAGCCCGTAGAAAGGAGGGCTTTGTTTACAGGTCTTATACTTCACATAATCCGGGAACACCTTTCAATACTCTCCAGAACTCATGTTATGTAACCATCTCACACAGCTTCTTTACGCCTTGTACAAAAACCTGAAAGCTATGGGAAGTGTTTTCTTCCAGGTTCATATGGGGCGCGATCCTTCTCGCGCCATCGATCTGGCTCATTTGAGGAAGATAGCGCTTGAGTTCATTTTTGGGATGATCTATACTGTCTGGGTTTCTGTATTTGCGCTTTGCTGACAAATACTTCAAATCCACGCCATATGCTTCTGAAACAGCGGCCAAATCGCCCCAATACCACGCTTCCAATTCGTGGCAGGCAATACGGATCAAGACCTGCCGTCCTGACAGAGCGCAGATACCCTGCAACTCCCGCTTTAATTCCATACAATCGTTGGAATCCTGATCGTGAACGACGACAAACACGGCGTCAGGCTCGTTCCAGGCTCGCAGCTTTCGCGGCAGCGACAACTCCAGGTCACGTTTACCGGCGTGAGAAATTGTCCGAAAGCCCACGTTCTCTGGCATTATTTTCGGAAGGATCCTATCCAAAAGCTCCTTCATCGATCGTTCTTCCAGCATAAAGATGAGCTTCATAGTGTTTCCTCTGCGAGAAGATTCTCGCGCCAAAGCGTTCCCGGCAGATCTCCCGCTTCAACCAGCGCTTTCACGGTAGCGTTGTCCATAGCTCTTTTGATCGTGGTAAAACCATCCCTTTTAACCAAACAATAAATTGATTCCAGCGGAACCGCATTCAGGAAATCCGGCGAGTGCGTAGAGATAAAAACCTGACCGTCATTGGAGTAGAGCTGGAACTCTTCCGCTAACTCCTGAAGCAGCTGGGGATACAGTTGATTCTCAGGTTCCTCTACGCACAGCAGCGCGTGCTTCTGCGGATCATTCAGCAGTACAAGATACATGAACATCTTGATCGTGCCGTCGGACACAAATTTCGCGGAAAACGGATTCTTGAACTTTCCATCCTGGAATCGCAGGACGATGTATCCATCCTGCGTCTCCTGCGCTTCAACCTTTTCCACGCCGGGAACCCGCGCCTTCATCTTTTCGATGATGTCCGCGAAAACCTCAGGATAGTTGTCATAGATATGCTTTGCCACGACGGACAGATTATCGCCGGTTCGGGTCAGTTGTTCGCTGTATCCTGCGTCCTGACGCTCTCTGGCTGCGTCTATGCGAAAATCGGAAACGTACCAGTCCTCGACCAGCTTGCGAAAAGCAGCGATCGCCACGAAATCCTTGAACTGTCCCAATCCCTTGATGGCCAGGATGTCTGGAGAATCCAGTTTCTGCTGCGCCCTTTCGGCAAGGCGCACATCTTCATAGGAATTCAGCTCACCCGATGCCGCAAAACCCTCGCCGTTGGCAAATTCCAGTATCTTCCAGGGCGCGCCGGATTCGCCCCGACGCATGCGAAGCACCTCTCGCTTGACGACAGCCCTTCTCTGCTGGTCCAGACCTACGGACAGCTCATAGGTCGTCAGCGGTTCATTCCTGCCCGGCCTGAACTTGATGGTGAAGGAAATATCCTCGCCGTTGTGATCCCGTGAGACAACCTCATTGTAGCCGCCGCGCTTGGCCAGGGCGGATTTGACGTTGCCGTTCAGGCAATCGTGAAGAAAGCCAAACACGTCAAAAAACGTCGTCTTGCCGCTTCCATTCTTGCCGAGGAACACGGCCATGCCCGGCAAATCCGTGACTTCCGCCTTCTGAAATATCTTATAGTTCTGGATCGTGATCGACTCTATCTTCACGGCAATCCCTCCGTCAACTGTTAAACTGCAATTCCATTCCTGCACTTGTATTATCGGGCTTCTTCATCTATGCCCTATAATACCAGTTTTTGTCAGGTATTTCAACCACTCCCTACAGCAAATTTCGTCTATTGCCGTTGACTGCTCCGGAAATGGAGCTCTATTTCCCGCGAAAGGGTTTCTTTCAAGATTTCCAGGTCTATTTTCATGTTATGCTTATCCAATTCACTGTATTTGCTGTTTTCTACGCAATTCTCACAAAACTTATGAAGAAGCTCGTTCCCCCGTTTTGCGTCCTCATATCCAGCATTCAACAATAATCCCATCTGTATTGCAGCTATATATCTGTTTTTCAGGTTCAGGTAATCTATCACTTATTACACCTCATTTCAATCTTTCACACAGAGGCAGGAGTTCTTCCAGTTTGGAGACGATGCGCTTTTGTTCGGCGCGGGGCGGGAGAGGGAAATTCGCTTTATAGGTTTTCTCTTTACGCACGTTGTCTGTATAGCCTGACAAAATCTTGATACTCGTTCCAGAGTTCCAATGCCAATGAATTCAGAATATTTGCTTCCTCTTGGAAAAGCTTTTCTAATTTGGCTTCATAATCAATTTCGTAAATGGACATCAGATATATATGGGGGACGAGTCTGTTCATATGAGTAAACATATGATAGTTAAAGTAATCCTTAAATCGTATAGCTGAAACTACCAAACGTTTCCTTCCTGATTCTAAATCCCCGTCTAAAAACTCCTTAAATGGATTCCCTTCTTCATGCAACAACTGTGTCAACGAGTTAAATCTATCTTCCTTAACACCATTAGCCAAATCATATTCAGCCAAAGTATATTTCAACGGTTGAAACACTTCACAGATATCGCTAAACAATTGTTTATCACTATCAGTTATGTTTGTAGACACCGATGCTTGCTTTCTTTGATACCATTTGTCGCGATTTTTGCGCAATTCCTCTGGAGAATAGCCTTTTCCTTTTGGGTGGTGTGAATCCCTTTTTCCCATGTCAGCATGGCATTCAAAGCATAGAGGAATGCAATTATCAAATGAATCAGCTCCGCCATCCGCTTTCTGAGTTATATGATGAAGCTCTATTTTCGGCCCACAAAACTTATGGCAGAGACAGCAACACCGTCCACAAGCCACCAAAGCTTCAACTTGAACATCCTTCGAAAAAGCCATAATCAGTACCTCATTTCAATTTTTCACACAGGGGCAGGAGTTCTTCCAGTTTGGCAACGATACGTTTTTGTTCGGCGAGGGGCGGGAGAGGCAAACAAGTTGATTCAAGCCGGAATAATGCAAGCTTTGGTTGCCCTACTTGTTTTGTTTTATCCATAAACTGGTTTTGAATACTATTCGCTGGTAATAGATAGTATAGATACCTTTTATCAATCAGAACAGGGCTTAGCCTTGCAGCATTTTCTGTAAGGTTCATACCATCATATTTTCTTGGAACAAGACCAACCTTACCTATCGTGCTTCCAACAATAACTATATACACATCGCTTTCTTTGATAATGTATTGCGATATTATTGGATATACATTATCAGGGACATAATGTAAATCATTATCTAAAATGGTACCGTCTTGCATGTCAGTAACTCGTATGTAGATATGTTTTGTCGGCGTTAATGACAGTTTTTCCCCTTTTGGCATACGTTTGCCACCACGAATAAGAACGATTGCGCTTAACCGCACCCATTTCCAACTCTCCGGGATGTCGAAGGGGATTTCGTCGGGGGGATTTCGGGAAGGGGTTTTTCTTTTTTGAGTTGGCCGGAGCGGATGAGGGACTGTTTTTCGGCCTGGATTTGTCGGTAGAGGGCTTCGCCGGTGCCCTCTTTGGGGCGCTGGGGGACGAGCTTGCCCTGGATGGCAAGCTGGAGGATGGATTTTTGCATGTCCGTCGGGAAGCGCTTATTGAAGTCCTCCAGGCGGCTCCACGCCTTCTCATATCGGTCGATATACGGCAGCAGTTCCTCGATCTTCGCCACAATGCGCTTTTGCTCGGCATGGGGAGGCAATGGAAGCCACATTGCATATAACGAGTTTTGCACCAAATGCTTAATAGTCACACCCTTGCTATACTCATTGATTATTCCTAATCCCTTGTAGCATTCCAAAAGATATCTGTAGAAATAGGGGTTAATGTCACCATAGAATCTTACACGATGTAAAGCATTTTGATAATACATCTCATCGTCCGATTCCCAGATGGCAGAGCGGCCAACATCACCGCCTTCGCATATCAATAAATCGCCTTTTTGCAAGCGATACTTTTCCCTATCATCATCTGTGAATAAGGCTTCTTTCACTTTTTCCGTGTCAATTCCCGTCCAATATACATTGATACTGCAAAGATAGGGACATGACACGCCGGTGTTTTTTGCTTTGTCTAACGTTTTCCCAAGACCGCTTGTCACAATATAGTTCAGATGAACCCACTTCCACCCCTCCGGAATCTCAAACGGCACTTCCTCCTCCGTGATCTCCGGCAGGGGCTTCTCCTTCTTGATCTTCCCAGCTTTGACGAGGGCGGCCTTCTCTCGCTGAATCTGGCGGTACAATTCCTCCGCCGTGCCCTCCTCGGGGCGCTGGGGGGCAAGCCTGCCCTGTATGGCAAGCTGGAGGATGCTGTTTTTCAGTTCCTGCGGGGTCATGCTTTCCTCCCTCCCAGGATGGCGGTGATGTCGGAAAGCACGCGGTCGATCTCGGCGTTCAGGCTCGCGCGCTCCTCCTGATAGCGCAGGATCAGGTCCATGGGGTCGAGGATCTCCTCCTCCTCATGGGGGAAGCCGCACTGATCGAGGTTGTAGCCCAGCTCGTCCGAGAGCTGTGCCGCCGTGTATTTCTTCGCCTTGTCGAAGCCGTCCACGGTGATTGCCTGCCGATCCTCCCACCAGTCCATCACCGGCGCGAAATGTTCAAGGCGCATGGGCTTGGTCTTGGAGAAGTGCTTGTAGCCCTCCGGCATGTCCAGGCGATAGAACCAGGCCTCCTGCGTGGGGCCAGTGCGGTCGAAGAAGAGCATGTTGGTGGTGATGGAGGTGTAGGGCGAAAACACGCTGCCCGGCAGGCGCACCACGGTGTGCAGGTTGAATTCCGTGAGCAGCTTCTTCTTGATGTTCAGCTTGGCATTGTCCGTGCCGAACAGGAAGCCGTCCGGCAGCACCACCGCCGCCCGTCCGCCGGGCTTCAAGCGGTACATCATCACGTCCAGGAACAGGTCCGCCGTCTCGCTGCTGGCCAGGTCCGCCGGGAAATAGTTCTTCACGTCGTTCTTCTCGTTGCCACCGTAGGGGGGATTCATCAGCAGCACGTCGAAGGTTTCGTCCTCGGTGAAGTCCAGCAGGTTGTGGATCGTCAGCGCGTTGCCGTGGGTGACGTTGGGCGCGTCGATGCCGTGGAGCAGCAGGTTGGTGACGCAGAGGATGTAGGGAAACTGCTTCTTCTCGATGCCGTAGATGCAGCGGGCATACTGCTCCTGATCGTCGGTGGTCTGGATCTGCGGCTCCAGCTCGTTCAGGAAGCTTGTGATGAAGCCGCCCGTGCCGCAGGCCAAATCCGCCATGGTCTCGCCGATCTTCGGCTGGATCATCTTCGCCATGAACTGCGTCACCGCGCGGGGCGTGTAGAATTCGCCCGAGGAACCGGCGAATTGCAGCTCGTGCAGCAGCGTTTCGTAGATTTCCCCGAAAGCGTGGACTTCGTCATAATCATTGAGGTCCAGCTCGTCGATCACGTTGACGACTTGCCGCAACAGCACGCCGTCCTTCATGTAGTTGTTGGCGTCCTGGAACACGGATTGCACGACGGACTTCTTCACGGGCATGTCCGCCGACACCGGCAGCGTTTTCAGCGCCGGGAACAGGCGGTTGTTGACGAAATTAAGCAGCGTGTCGCCAGTAGGGACGCGGCCTGAGCCGTCGTCGTGGGCCCAGTTGCACCAGCGGCAGTCGTCGGGAATGATGGAATGATAGTCGTCCTCATCCAGTTCCCAGTCCTCCTCCTTGGAGTCGTAGACCTTCAAAAACAGCATCCAGGCGATCTGCTCGATGCGCTGGGCGTCGCCGTTGACGCCGGCGTCGTTGCGCATGATGTCGCGCAGGCGCTTGATGAATGTGGAAAGGGTGCTCATTGGCGTTTCATCCTGTTCTGTGTGTAGTTGGGGTGGGGGGACGACCTCATCCGTCAGCCCTGCGGGCTGCCACCTTCCCCTGAAGGGGAAGGCTTTTGGATGCGTTTCCCTTGCCTTCCCCTTCAGGGGAAGGTGGACCGCGTAGCGGGCCGGATGAGGTCGTCCCCCTCAACCGATCCTGTAAATCTCATCTTCCAGCGCTCTTACGGCCTTCAAATACCCTTCCTTCCCGCCGAACAGCGCGGCGAGGCGGGAGGGCTTGCCCATGCGCTTGAAGGGGTCGAGCTTCAATATCTCGGTCTTTTCGATCTCGTAGACGCCGGTGTTCATGTAGCGCTCCAGCAGCGCCTCCAGAACCTCGCGGGCCGCGCCGGTGTAGCGGCTGAGGAAGTCGCGCTTCTTCACATTATTGGCCCGCTCCCGGCGGGTCAGGGGCCTGGCATCAAAGGCAACGTGGCAGATGAAGTCGAAGTCGTCCACGTCCTCCATGCCCTGCTCGGCCTTCATGGCGTCCAGGTCGATGCCGCGCTCCTTGAGCAGCTCCCGGATGGTCTCCTTCTTCTGCTGGGCCGACCATTCCCGGATGAAGCCGTCCAGGGAGGCATACTGCCCGACGATGTTCTCCTTCGTGTAATCCACGATGCTCTCCTGGCGCAGCAGCTTGCCGTCGGCGTCGTAGACGGACACCATCTTGTTGATGATGTGGACCCGGCAGCCCCGGGCGTCCACGATGGGCTTGGTGGCGGGCTCCTTCGGCGGCTCGGGGCCGTCGCCGGGGTCCCTCGGCGGCTTCGGCTCCTTGGGCGGGCGCTTCGGGTCGAAGCCGTCCACGATCTCGATGGGGCCGTCCCAGTCCGGGTCCGCGAACAGGCGGCTCACCCGGCGGAAGTCCATCACCACGAAGTGGGTCTTGCCCTCCTTCTCCCGCAGGCGGGTGCCGCGACCGATGATCTGCTTGAATTCCGTCATCGAACCGATCATCTTGTCCAGCACGATCAGCTTGGTCATCTTGCAGTCCGCGCCGGTGGAGAGCAGCTGGGAGGTGGTGGCGATGACGGGATACTTCGCCGTGACGGAGATGAAGTAATCCAGCTTCTTCTTGCCGTAATCGTCGCTGCCGGTGATGCGCACGACGTAGTCCGGGTTCTCCCGGCACATGTCTGCGTTCAGGTTCACCAGCGCGACGCGCATGCGCTCGGCGTGGTCCTCGTTGGCGCAGAACACGATGGTCTTCTGCATGCGGTCCGTGCGCTTCAGGTAGGCCGTGATCTCGGCGGCCACCTGATTGATGCGGTCCTCCAGGATGATGTTATAGTCGTAATCGCTGTTGGTATAAACCCGGTCGGGGATCTCCACGCCGTTGACGTCCCGCTGGCCGCGCCGGGGCCGCCAGCCCTCGCCGATGTCCGTGGTGATGCCGATGACCCTGAAAGGCGCGAGGAAACCGTCCTCGATGCCCCGCTTCAGGCTGTAGGTGTAGACGGGCTCGCCGAAGTAGTTGATGTTGGAGATGTATTTCGTCTCCTTGGGCGTGGCGGTCATGCCGATCTGCGTGGCGCTGGAGAAGTATTCGAGGATGCGCCGCCAGCGGCTCTCCTCCTTGGCCGAGCCGCGATGGCACTCGTCCACGATGATCAGGTCGAAGAAATCCGGGGAGAACAGCTCGCTGAAATGCTCCCTGTCATCGTCGCCCACCAGCTGCTGGTACAGGGAGAAGTAGACCTCGTGGGACGTGATGGTGGTGCGGTCGTCCTTCGCGATGTTGATCTTGTGGATCACCTTCTCCAGCGGCGCGAAATCCTGCTGGATGGATTGATCCACGAGGATGTTGCGGTCGGCCAGGTACAGTATCTTGTGCTTTACGCCGCTCTTGAGCAGCCGGTAGACGATCTGGAAGGCCGTGTAGGTCTTGCCGGTGCCCGTCGCCATCACCAGCAGGATGCGGTTCTGGCCCCGGGCGAAGGCGTCCAGCGTGCGGTTGATGGCGATGCGCTGGTAATAGCGGGGCGGATAGACGTTCATGCCGCTGTAATAGGGCTGGCGGATCATGGCCTGTTCGGCGTCGCTTAAGCCGCTGCCCTCGTTTGCACCTTGCTTGAATCGGGCGATCAGTTCCTCCGGGGAGGGAAATTCATCCAAAGCAAGCTGCCGCTCCTGGCCGGTCAGGAAGTCGTGCTCGCAGAAGCCGTCGCCGTTGGAGCTGTAGGCGAAGGGCACGTCCAGCATTTGCGCATAATCCATGGCCTGCTGCAAGCCGTGGGAAACCGTATGATTGTGGTCCATCGCCTCGACCACGGCGATGGGATTGTTGGCGTTGATATAGAGGATGTAGTCCGCCCGCTTGGGCTTTTCCCGCGCCACCAGGTTGCCACGCAGGTTGATGCGCCCGTCGGTGATCTTTGTCTCCATGGTGATGCGGTCCAGATCCCACTTCGCCGTGATGGCCGGGGTGATGTAATGCAGCTTGATGTCCTCCTCGGACATCTGCCACTTCGGTTTGATCGGACTCATGCGGTCACCTGCTTTCGTGTATGCAACGGGCTTTAACATATTATAACAAAACAGGCGACCGCTTTCAATAGGCTTATGAAGGCAGGGAAGAAAACAGGGAGATAATTCCTTGATACAGTTGAGCGCCCCGGATCATCCGGGACGCTCAACCGTAATGCTTTATTCCGCTTCCGCCTTCGCCTTCCTCGCCATCGCCGACCTTGCGGCGGTGCGGCGGGCGGCGGCGACCTTCTTTTCGCGGATGGCCTCCAGGCGTTGGCGGGTCTCAGCCTCGGCGCGGCGGCGGTTTTCCTCCAGCCGGGCCATTTCGCTTTCCCGCTGGACGACGTCGGCCCGCTGGCGGTCGTTCAGGGCCCTTTGCATGGCATCGGGGCTTTCAAAGCGCAGGAAGCGCTCCATGGCCTGGGGGTAGGGGAAGACCTTTACCGCGCCGTCGTCGAAGGTGACCTCCATGCGCGGCGGGGCGAAGGCGGTGACTTTGCCGCTTCCAAAGCGGGTGTGGATGACGGGCTCTCCGAGCATGACTGGGTCCTCCTTTGATGTTATTCGGGAAGGTCCTTCGCTGCGCTCAGGATGACAACCCGATACAGCCTGTCATTCTGAACGAATTGAAGAATTCTTGTGCCTTTACAGCGCCGCCGCCGTCCTCGAAACGGGATTTCGCCCGCCCAGGGCGGCCTGGGTGCGCAGGATCAGTATCACCGAGATGACGAAGGTCAGCACGTCCGAAACCGGCATCGAGTACAGCACGCCGTCCAGGCCGAAAAACCGGGGCAGCAGCAGCGCGAAGCCCACGCCGAAAACCACCTCGCGCACCATCGACAGCGCCGTGGATTCCAGCGCCCTGCCCATGGCCTGGAGGAAGATGAACGTGCCCTTGTTCACCGTCGCCAGCGGCAGCATGCACAGGTAGACGCGGAAGGCCTTCACGGCGAAGTCGGTGTAGTAGGCGCTCTCGTTGGCCGCGCCGAATATCGCGATCAGCTGGCGGGGGAACAGCTCCACGATCAGCAGCGCGATAAAGCCCACGGCGGCCTCGGCGATCAGCAGCAGGTTGAACAGCGCCTTCACACGGTCCGGGCGCTTCGCGCCGATGTTGTAGCCCACGATGGGGATGCAGCCCGCCGCCAGGCCGATGGCGACGGAGATGACGATCTGGAAGAACTTCATCACGATGCCCACCACGGCCATCGGGATCTGGGCGTACTGCGCCTGGCCGAACACGGGGTCCAGCGCGCCGTACCTCTGGATCATGTTGTTGATGGCCGCCATGGCCGCCACCAGCGAGATCTGGGCCAGGAAGGAGCAGATGCCCAGGGAGATGTAGCGCTTCATCAGCCGGGGATGGACTTGGAAGCTGTCCCGGGACAGCTTTACCGCCTTCATGTGGCACAGGTACCAGATCGCCAGCGCCGCGGTGAGCACCTGGCCGGCCACCGTGGCCACCGCCGCGCCCATCATGCCCCAGTGGAAGCCGTAGATGAATATGGGGTCGAGGATCAGGTTGGCCACCGCGCCCAGCACCGTGGTCACCATCGCGAATTTCGGGCTGCCGTCGGAGCGTATGATGGGGTTCATGGCCTGCCCGAACATGTAAAAGGGCACGCCCAGGGCGATCCAGAAGAAGTATTCCCGGGCGTGGCGGAAGGTCTCTTCGTTGATCCTGCCGCCGAACAGCGTCAGTATCGGGTCCATGAAGACCAGGTACAGCGCCGTCAGCACCGCGCTGGACGCCACGCAGGCGATCACGGCGCTGCCGATGCTCCGGTGGGCGTTGTCCTTATGGTTGGCCCCGAGGCTGATGGACACGAAAGCACAGGCGCCGTCGCCGATCATCACGGCGATGGCCAGCGCCACCACGGTCAGCGGGAACACCACGGTATTGGCCGCGTTGCCGTAGCTGCCGAGATAGGTCGCGTTGGCGATGAAGATCTGGTCGACGATGTTATATAGCGCCGCCACCAGCAGCGATATGATGCAGGGCACGGCGTACCTGCGCATCAGCCGGCCCGGCGTTTCCTCGATGAGAAAGGCATTGGAACGATTTTCAGACATGGGACACGACCTCCAAAACGATAAAATGCGATACACCGCCGTATCGTATCTGCGAAGGTGGATCGCATGTATCGTGCCACATGTATTCTGTTGTTTATTATGGCAGATGAATATTAAGTCCGGGCAGGGGGAAAGGTTGAGATTGCGTTGGAGAGGCCGTGTTCATTGGCCTTCTTGATCGCCAATGTCGCTTTGAAGAAGATGGCCATGCGGCGGAAGAAAGCGGCAACCTTGCCAGGATTGATGGCAATGAAACTGTAGCAGGGAATATCAAAGCGGTTGTTTATCGTATTCTGCATGACCAAGACCTCCTTCGGTGCGGTGTGTTCGCCGCGGTTACTTTCGATGGGAACAGTATAACAGAAGGATTGTCACAGAAGCGTCACTGCTTTACTTGCTTCGCCAGCGCCTGGTATTCTGCCCAGATCAAGAAGTGTTACAAAAGAAAATGCGCCGCATAGGCGGCGCAAATTCTGATAAACGCAGAGGGACGTTAGCGGGCGCTTAACCCAGATAGTCATTCAGCACATATCCGTGCATCCCATTATAGTAGCACTCCGCGAACCGCTCGTCGTACTTGTAAGCCTCGACATAGGCCCCCTTGGGGATGCGAGTGACGGTTGACGCGCTGGTGCTCGGGTTTGACCGCAGTGTCACCCAGCTGTCGCATTTGACGATCTGCATCATACCGAGATAGTTATCGTAATCGGTGTTCTGCTCTGTAGAGTCCCCATACTCGTACTTCTGGTAGTCGCGATACTTCCCGGAAGAGAGATAATCCGAAAGGATGTAGCCATGGAGGCCGTTGTAATAACATTCGGTAAACCGGCTGTTGTAGTAGTAGGCATCGACGTTTTCTCCGAGGGGCACCCGTGCTACTGTGTCAGCATGTGTGCTGGGGCTTTCACGCAAAGTGACCCAGCTGTCGCAGTTGACGACGGTCATAGTTCCCAGCCAGGTTCCCTTTGCAAGGGCTGCGCCGGTGAGCATCAAAACAGCGATCATGAACAATGCGATGGCCTTTTTCATATTCATACCTTCTTTCTGCCGTCAGCGCGTGACGGCTTTTATCTTGTTTGCGTGAACATCATAACATGAGAAGCGTCACAAAACCATCACACTGCTTTGATTATGCGGTATCTCCTTAAGGAAATGCCGTCCATATTGTGCGGTGGTTCCATAGATAAAGGCCGTGGGCAACTGTAAAAAGAGTCAAAGATACCCTCCATGCGCTTTTGCGACATGGAGGGCAAAATGTGACAACTGATTATTCGGCCAGAATCTGAGTTTCACTGCCGCGGGGCTCGCCATAGGCTTCTGCCGTGATCTTACCATCGAGTACATCCGTGACGTAATTCGTCACAGCTTCGTCCATGGGTATTCCGGTGTCGAAGCCGGCGCCGTCCTGGAAGGCGCGCATGAAGGCGTTGTAGGTGTCGCCGCCGGCGGCGCAGAAGTTGTTGGTTACTACGGCATAGGTGGCATCCGGATCGAAAGCCTCGCCGTTGACGGCGGTGATGGTCACGCGCTTGATGGAGGCGGGGGCATAGTAGCTGGTGTCGCTGCCATCGGCGTTGTGATACAGCTCGCCCTGGTCGTATTCGACCGTGGTGTCCAAGGTCCACTCGATGCCGCTGGTCTGCGGATAGCCGCCGATGGCGCTGGGCGTGCAGAAGGTGGAGGCTTCCAGCGCCTCCAGCAGCTCCGAGCCCTTGACGTAGACCACGGCCACGGTGTTGCCGAAGGGCAGCACGGTGTTGACATCCTTCATGGAGACCTCGCCGATCTCGATGGAGGCGCGGATACCGCCGCCGTTGGTGATGCCCACGACGCCGGCAACCTCATCCTGCTCCGGACCGCCCTCGCGGGTCACGCTCCAGACCATGGCGTCGCTGATCAGGTCACCCAGGTTGGTCTCCATGGTGCGGTTGCCGGGGTCGCGTTCGCCGTTGAGCAGCACTTCGGTGGTGGCGAAGGGTGCGCCGTATTCCTCATCCACCGCGGAGATGATCTCCTGGGCAGTAGCGTCCACATCATCGTCCTTCTTGAGGTACTGCGTGGGAAGCAGGTAATGGTCCACGATCTTCCCGGTGGCGTTATCGATGATAACCGCGCCGATGGTGGCAAACCGGGTGCCGGTGGACTGGATGGGGTTATTGTCGCCATCCTCGGTCATGACGGTGTGGGAGTGGGCGTCGATGACGAAATCGATGCCTTCGACCTTCTCATACACGTCGGAGGACCGATAACCGTTGGACGCGGATTCATCGTCAATGCCCAGGTGCCACAGGCCGATGATGAGATCGACGCCCTCCGCCTTCAGGCTGTCTACCGCTGATTGGGCGGCCTCATACAGCTGCTCAAAGGGAGAAAAGCTGATGCCGCTGATCAAGGACGGATTGACCTTGGTGGCCGTCTCGGGTGTCTCCATACCGAAGAAGCCGATCTTCAGACCGCCCCGCTCGAGAATGGCGGTGGCGGGCAGGATCAGCTTGCCGTCCTTGTAGACGTTGGCGCTGATGACCGGGAAGTTGGCGTCCTTCAGGTTCTCCATCAGCTTGTCATAGCCAAAGTCGAACTCGTGATTGCCAAGGGTGGCGATGTCGTATCCCACAGCGTTCATCATCTCGATGGCGGTGTGTCCCTGGCTCAGGCTCACGTAGGGCGCGCCCTGGGAGAAATCGCCAGCGTCGGCCAGTATGACCTCGCCGCCGAGATCCCTCACATACTGTGCGCATTTGGCCATGTAGGCATAGCCGTCGATGGCGCCATGCACGTCGTTGGAATGAATGATGACCGTCTTGCCGCTGAAATCCAGCTGGCTGGTCTTGATCATGACCGTCGCGTTGTCAATGAGTTCCTTGGTGGCCAATGCCGTAATGCTCGTGGTGAGCATCAGCAGGCACAGGATAAGGGCTGTCAGTTTGCGGTACATGGATTTCCCTCCCTTATAATATTGTGGTGATAGTCGGGAAATGGGGCGACGGACTCCTTTCGGCCCCTGAGGGGCTGGCACGCGAAACGTGACCGAGGGATTTATCACCCCAGCTTCCAACTAACACCAATATTGTATAAACATTATATCACAACAGAACAGGCTCGGCAATCGTTTTTTTCACCTGAGCCGGGTTGTCATGGACCTAAATTATGCGGTATTTCCTTAAGGAAATACCGCTGGAACCATCCTTATTGTTATTCATCGGAGACATCGAGAGCATTCCCCAATGCCTCCAGGAACTCCACCCAGATTGCCTCCGCGGCAAAATAGGGGAAGTTCATGCCGCACAGCCAGCTCTTTTCCTCAGGAGATAGCTTATCCTGGTCGGAGGGCTGATGATTCATCTTCCGTCCGGCATAATATACTTCCGCCGGCAGGTTATTGCTGAAGCCGTCGTGTTCCGCCGTGAGGAGGTTCTGATCGAACACCAGGTAATCCGCATCCTTCCCCGCCTCGATGGAACCCTTTGTCTTTTCGATACCGAGCTGGATTGCGCCGTTGATCGTATACCCCAGAAGCATTTCTTCAATGCCCATTCTCTCATCCGCAGGCGGGAATATATCATCGTAATAAGCCGCTTCGGAGAGCTTTGTCTTTTTGGTCACAAGGCGCGTCATTCCGATTTCCATGCCAAGATAGGGATTCCAGCCTTCAAAATTCGCGTAGGCAATCGTATCGCTGGACCAGGTAACCAGGGCCCCGCTGTCCCAGACGGATTTGCAGCGATACAGTTTTCTGCCCCGTTCCTCACCAAAGAGCTTCGTATACACCTCGGTATCATCGCAGTGCCACCAGGGCGTAAAATTCGCAATCACGCCCAGGGGCGCAAAGCGATTCAGGTCCGCGGGATCCTGGATCTGGAGATGGGCGCTGACGACTTTAATGCGGAAATCGTCTCCCAGCTCCTTTTTAACCTGCTCCACGGCATCCAACACCAGTCGGGAGGAAGCCTCACCGACGGTATGCGCGTGAAAATCCAGCCCTTCCCTGTTCAGCTCTTTCAGGAGCGCCACGAGCTCTTCCAGATTCATGGCGTTGCATCCCTTTTCACCCGTGTCCGCATAGGGCGTAACCATGGCTCCGGAATGCAGCTTCAGGGTTCCATCCATAAAAAGCTTCAGGGTATGAACCTTCATGTGCTCCGTATTATATTCCTTTTGATAGCGCTTAAGCTCCTTGATGCCGTTCTCCACCTCCCAGGCCGCGGAGATGACATAGCAGCCGTCCACATAGATGGGCAGCTTCCCTTGCTGATCCAGGCTCCGAAGGCGTTTATAGACACGCTCATGAAATTCAGGGTATCCCGGAATACCGGCGTCGAAAACCCCTGTCACGCCGACGCTTAAGCAAAAATCAATCCAGCGTTGAATCGCGGCGTCAATCTCCGAATCCGGCTTATCCATGGCGCTGTCCAGAATGATCGGCAGCTCCGTCGCGCCCTCGCTCATTTCTCCGGTCACGTGTCCGTCCTTACGCACATAAAAGCTTAAGCCCGGAACCGGATCCTTGGCCTCGTCCGTAATACCGTGCTTCTTTAAGATATTGGAATTCACCCAGATGCTGTGCATCTGCGCTTCCTGAATCTGCAATTCTCCATCCGGGCAAACCGCGTCCAGGTCTTCCTTCGTGAGGTCTTCGTCGTTCAGATATTTTTTGTGGAGGATATAGCAATAGCGCCGCATCCCGGGATTCTTCCGGATATCCTCGGCGATGATATCCAGAGCTTCCTGTTTGCTGCTGCAATGAAGCATCTTTCCAATGTCACCCACCAGCTCGTATCCGGCCCCCATGGTTATATGGACATGGCTGTCGATAATGCCGGGCATAACGAATTTCCCGTTGAAATCTTCCACCTCTCCGTCATACGCCGAAAGACCGTCCTCATCGCCAACATAGATGAACTTTCCGTCCTTCACAACAAGTGCGCTGGCCAACGGTTTTTCCTTATCCGCAGTAAAGATTATTGCGTTTTTGATGATCCTGTCCGCTTTCATTTCTCCATCTCCTACTCTGTTCTGTAATATTTGTGGCTTATCTGTTTCCCTGCTGTATCAGACCTATCTCTGTAAGAAATGAATTATACAGACAGAGAGATCACACGGGCTTCGAGATCGATTGCTATGGTTTCATCTTTGAAGAAGTCCTTCCGAATACTGATTAACGGCGGAACGTTTTTAATCCTCCGTGTAAATCACATAGAACTCAGGAATCGGCAACGGGATTCTTGCCGTACTGTGGACATCCCAGTCTTCATGCTCCTTGATGAGACCCAGGAGAGAATTGACAAAATACATCAGTAGCCGGAGCAGAATATTGTATGACCAAGTGGACTGCGCCTCTACCAGCACCAGCAGCTTATCTTTCACCGTAAAAACAGGCAGTTATAAGTTTTATCGACAATCACATGGCTGATGGTGATGCTCTGGATTCCACTTCGGTGATGTCCGTAGCTTCGGGATGCAGTGCTTTGAACAGCTCCAGGCGATACTTCGGCTGGTTGAACATATCGGCAAAGACATGATCCTTTGCCTGACGGCTTGGTCTCGGTTCCATGAAGCATCACCTCTTTCTCTATTTTACCATAAACGAGCTGGGATTGCAACATCCCAAATCGGGGAGGAGGACATAGCCAGACAGTCTGGGAAATAGTAGTGATAATCCCTACACTCCCTTTCGGGATAACCGATTAGTCGTGCTTGAAAAGCCTCATGATCAGCTCTCCAGTCCACGAAAAAAGGCTTCTGTCTTTGCATTGGTGATAACATGTATCAGCTTCAATTGATTTGGCTGTTCCTTACATCCATTTCTCGCCATTCTCCGGCCCCACGTTTACGTTCTCCACTTCGATCTTCTGCCAGACACCTTCTTCCACATACAGCTCCTTCATTAAACACGGATCAAAGGCGGCGCGATCACGAAATTTGATGATAAAAATAGCTCCCTCATCCTGCCTTCATCATCCATCAGGCCGACAGCACAGATGATCGAACCTTCATGCCCTCTCGTAAATCTCAGTATCTTGCCTCCATCGCCCGTATGGTGTCGTACAGCGCACGGTTCACCGGCACGTCCAGGCCGTGCTTCTCCGCCAGTCGGATCACCGTGCCGGAGAACAGCTCGACCTCGCTCTTGCGGTGGGCGAGCCCATCCTGGCGCATCGAGGGCATGCCCTCGGGGGACAGGGTGTCCAGCAGGTCCAGGTAGTCCTGAAGGTCCCGCTCAGTGACCGGCACGCCCTCCAGCCGGGACAGGGGGATGACCTCCCGCATGGCGGCGATCATCTGGTCCCGGGCCGGGCCGGGGCGCTGGATGGTGCCGTAGTTGCCCTCGTGGACCATCACCACCTGGTTGACGCCCACGTTGAGCATGAACTTGCTCCACTGCCGGCGCAGTATGTCCGGCTCCACGGCATAGGGCACGCCCGCGGCGTCGAGGGCGGCGCAGAGGGCCTCAAGGTCCGGCGACGTACCGCCGCCGGGATTGCCCACGCACAGCGTGCCCCGCCGGGTGTAGTTGAGCGTCCGGTCCACCCGCACCGCGTCCATGCCCTGGGCGGTGCAGTAGACGATGTGGCCCGGGCCGAAGCGCCGGGCGAGTATGGCCTCGCTGGTGATGCCGTTGAGCAGCGAGAGCAGTAGGGTGTCCGGCCCGACGTAGCCCGCGGCGTCCTCGATGGCCTGGTCCAGCACGGTGCCCTTCACGGCGAAGATCACCAGGTCGACCGGTCCCTTCCCGCCGGCGTCCAGCAGGGGAAAGGCCTTTTTCATGCCGTTGACGGTGATGGGCTGGCAGGCATAGGCCGCCCTGCGCCCCGCGTCCACGATGAAGCCGACGTCGTATGCCGTTTGCAGCATGTCCCCGTACAGCAGCCCCAGCGCCCCCATGCCGATGATCGCGATGTTCTTCATGTGTGTCTCTGTCTCCTGTTTGGTTGATGATACCTTGCATTTTAGCAGAAATGACGATGGGGCGCAAGAGAGAAATACTGATTTGTCGCGCTGCGACAAATCAGTATTTGAGTGGTTAGTGGTTAGTGGTTAGGTTTTAGGGGTTAGGGAATCAGCGGTGCATCCAAATGCCTTCCCCAGCGACCGAAGGGAGCGTTTCAGGGGAAGGTGGGCCGGCCGCAAGGCCGGGTCGGATGAGGTCGTTCCCCCCGCGGTAACGTTGGCTTGCGCACTTCCTTCCAGGAGAACGACCTCATCCGTCTTGCCGCTGCGCGGCAATCCACCTTCCGCCCAAGGGCATGGCTTCGCACACCCTGAACCGGCAGCTTCGCTGCCTGGGGAAGGCTTTGGGGGACCCGTTTATCTCCCCGACAAATCAGTATTTATCCTTCCTCCCAATCACTCCACCCGTCATTTCGCTGGCCCTGCGGCTGAGCTTTTCCCAGGCGCCCTTGATGGAGCCGGTGGCGAGGAGGGCGTAGGCGATTGCCGCGATCGCGGCGAGGGCGACGGCCCAGCCGATGCCCCTGGCCACGGCGCCGGAGCGTTGGCTTCTGGCCCCTTCGGCCCGGGCGGCGGGGCCGAACAGCACGCTGTCCAGCACCTCGGCGATGTAGCCGGTGGCCTCCTGGGCCTTCTCCTTGTCGATCTCATGGGTGCCGAATTCCAGCAATAGGCTGTTCGGGCTCAGGTCCTGGTTGTAGTTGCCCTTTCCGATGAAGATGTCCTTGATCAGCCCCGGGTATTCCCTGTCGGCCTCCGCCTTGATCTGCTGGGCGAAGGCCTTGTTTTCGGCGGCGTTCTGGTTGGTGCGCCCCACGAACAGGCGCACCTTGCTGATGTTCTCGCCGTTTACCTCGGTCTCGTACTGCTCGGCGGGCACGGCGTCGCGGTGGATGTCCAGCAGCGCGTCGGGGCCCTTCTTCAACAGCTCCTCCGCCGTGCGGCGGGAACGGGTGTAGGCGTCGGCGTCGTGGGGCAGGAAGGTCTCCTTCGAATAGATCGTCTCGATGCCCCGCTTTTCCAGCGCGTCCTTCAGGCTGTCGCCCACGTCGTAGATGCCGGCGTTTTGCCACTTGGAGGCGGCACCGTCGTCCGGCACATAGCTCTCGTCGCTGTGGGTGCTGTACATGGCGATCAGCTTGCCTGTGTCCTTCGCCGCCTTCTTTGTGGCAAAGGCCGTGCGGGCGTCGTCCACGGCCGAACCCAGGTATTCGGCGGTGGCGGTGCGTTTCGCATCGTCTACGGACACCACGCGATACCAGCGATCGTCCCCGGAGATATACTCGTCCCCGGGCCAGATCTGCCCGCCCCGCATGGTCAGCACCGCGCCGCTTTCGTCGATCAGTGTATATGGCGATATTTCGACATCGGTCTGTGCTTGCGACAAAATATCGACAATGGTCGTATTTTCGCCAAAACAGACTGAGGTTTGCAATAATACGGTCACAATTGCCAGCGCGACGGCCGGCTGTCTCCAGGGCCGCCTCATCGCTGCGGCCTCCCGACGAAGCTGCCGTTGACGTATTCCCGGGCGGGCTTGCTGCGCCCACGGGTGAGGCGCTCGACCAGCTCGCCCACCAGCTCGCTCATCAGCACGGCCAGCAGCCCGGCGATCACGATCACGTCGTAGCCGCCCGCACCGCCCAGAACCAGACGCTGGTCGGCCCCAAGGCTGCGGGCATACAGCCAGCTGCCCACGTTGGCCAGCATCACGCCCAGCGTGCCGGCGATGAAGGCCCCCCGGCGGGAGCGACCCAACACCCAGGCGATCAGACCTGCCGCGATGCCGTAGGCGTAGCCGGGCTCGATGGGCAGGGCCTGGGGGTCGGCGGGCAGGTAGCGCCCCAGCAGGAATACGGCGATGCCGGTGATGACCGACGCCACCAGGCAGCGGGCGCGCTCCCGGGCCGATCCGGCTTTGATCCACACCCAGGCGCACAGCGCCAGCGGGATCAGCGCGCCGCCGATGTTGAAGGCGAAGCGATCCGTCACCGGGATGTCCGGCACGAACCCGCCGGCGATGATCAGAACGATGAATACGATGGCCTGCATGTCCGTCAGGCACAGCCGGTCCAGCACCCGCTGGCCCACGCCGAACAGTACCAGCAGGCCGGTGACGGTCAGAAGTATGAAGCCGATGGTCATGGTGTTTCCCTCCTGAAAAAAATAGGTTTCAGCGGTAGCATAACCCATTTTTACGCTTTCAATTCCGGACTCCGGTCGGATTGAGGCACGAATGTGAATGAATCCTGAATATTGTTGTAATTTTCATCTCACGGCACTGAAAAAGCAGGAATTATGGGGGCTTGCATCGAATAAAATTCCGGATATGCAGGCGCATTGTCGCCTGATATGGGCAAGGGAAATCCTGCGTTGGGTCGCAGTTTACAGGAGGTTGACATGAACAGGAATCATCGTATCGGCTTTTCGTGGCTTGCCGTCGTGCTTTGCATGGCGCTGCTGATGACCGGCATGCCATTCGCGCCGGCCTATGCGAAGAGCAAGAGCAAGGACAAGAAGGAGACCTACTATACCATCAAGTGGAAGGTCAACGGGGAAACCGTCAAGAAGGACAAGGTGAAGAAGGGCGAAAAACCCGAAAAGCCCCAGGATCCCGCCGATTATACCGATGGGAAGTATACCTATGTCTTTTCCGGCTGGGCCCCCAAGGTCGCCAAGGCCACGAAGGACATGACCTACAAGGCCAAGTTCAAGAAGACCGAGCGCACCTTCATGATCACCTGGCTGGACGACAAGGGCAAGCTGATCGACTTCACCGAGGTCAAGTACGGCAAGCTGCCCACCCACGAGGACCCGAAGAAAAAGGCCTCCGAGAAGTATACCTATACCTTTGACGGGTGGGAACCCAAGCTGGCCAAGGCCAAGGCGGACGCCACCTACACCGCGACCTTCAAGAAGGAAGCGCGCAAGTACAAGGTTACATGGGTGGACGACAAGGGCAATGTCATAGACCAGACCAAGGTCGCTTATGGCAAGATGCCCACCCACGAGGATCCGGTCAAGAAGTCGAGCAAGGCGACTTACATCTTCACCGGCTGGAAGCCGGAGCTGGCCAAGGTGACCGGGGACGTTACCTATACCGCCACCTTCAAGAAGGACGATCAGTTCACCATTACATGGAAGGACGACGAGGGCAACGTCATCGATACCACAAAGGTGGAACCCGGCAAGAAGCCCACCCATGACGATCCCACCAAGGAACCTACTGAAAAATATACCTATACCTTCACTGGCTGGGAGCCCAAGGTGGTCAAGGCGAAGGCGGACGCCACCTATACCGCCACCTTCAAGAAAAAGACCCGCAAGTATACCATCACCTGGCTGGACGACGAGGGCAACCTGATCGACGAGACCAAGGTGGCCTACGGCAAGCTGCCGACCCACGACGATCCGACCCTGGGGGAGACGGAAACCTCTACCTATGTGTTCAAGGGCTGGGACCCCGAGCTGGTCAAGGTGACCGGCGACGCCACCTATACGGCGGTGTTCGAAGAGGTTCCGAAGGCGCCCAAGGCAACCGAAGCCCCCAAAGAGGACGAGCAGCCTGCGACCTACACCGTCACCTGGCTGGACGACGAGGGCGACGTGATCGACACCGCCACCTTCACCGAGACCGTCGCCGGCGAAACCGACCCGGAGACCGAGGACGCGGACATGGCGGAGGGCAATTCGGTGAAGGTCCTGTTCAAGTACTGGGACGAGGACACCAAGACTGAAAGCCTGATTGATTTCCCGCAGGAATATATAGAACAAACAGACGCTCAGCAGGTCTATTATGAGGGCACGAAGCCCGTCAAGGCGGCCACCGACACTACAGCGTATGAATGGATTGGCTGGACGGACGAGGACGGCAAGAATAATACGGTACTAAAGGAAGAAGAAAAACCTCAATATGGTAAATCCACAAATAGTGGTAAAGAAGAGGATAAACCGCTTCTGCCGGAAATCACCGTGGATTCCCCCGCCGAGACGGTTTACTATGCCGTCTTCAAGGAGATTTCCATTGTCAAGTATACCATCACCTGGAACAATGAGGATGGCAGCTTGATCGATACCACCGAGGTGCTGCAGAACGAACAGCCGACCCACGACGACCCGGTGAAGGAAGGTTATTTCTTCGATGGTTGGCTGCCAGAGGGCGGCACTGAGCCCGTCGCTGTCGCCGATTTGCCGGTGGCGACGGGGAATGCAACCTATACGGCTCATTTTTCTCCGATGACGCGGGAAGTAAAGCTCGGCGACGTGCCCTGTTACGCCTATATCAAGAAAAAGAGCGACAGGGAAGCGTTGAAGGAGCTGCTGCCCGCATCCAAGGTGAAGCTGGACGACGGCAGCACCATTAAGGAGCTGGACTGGAGCAAAGCTACCCTGAAGTACAAGGATTCCGAGGATGGCGTCAAGAATGACGGCTATTATACCTATACGCTGTCCATCGATGATCCGAAAGCCGCCAATACCAAGCTGGTAATTGAATGCACGGTTATTGTTGGCCCGAAGCAGTCGGAGACGGTGGGCTCGGGCGATAACGAGAAGGAAAACAAGTATTACGAATATCGCTGGGACAGCATCGTGGCGGACGCGAAGAAGGCCAACGCGATCATCACAGCATGGAAGGGCAAGGATGTCGTCAAGAAGAAGCCCCAGGCGCTGGCCATCGCCTCCGTCATCGACGGCATGTCCGTGACCGCCATCGAGGACGAGGTGTTCCAGGGCAAGAAGCTGTCGGATATCACCGTTCCCGCGGGCGTGACCGCCATCGGCAGGAGCGCCTTCGCCGACTGCCCCAACCTGGCCACGCTGACCCTGCCGGATTCCCTGACCAGCATCGGCATGAACCTCACCGATGGCAGCGACAAGCTGACGACCATGAAGCTGTCCGTCGGAAAGGAAACGACGATGGACAAGGATGCCAACGGCTGCTATACCATCAAGCATGTGGTCAGTAAGAAGGATAAGGACAACCCGGAGATGTCGCAGACGGTGACCCTGCCCGAGGGCTTCCCGACGGACATCGCGGTTGCCAAACCGGGCAAGCTGACCTTGAATGCGGACTTTGTCGTGAAGGCGGGCCACGAGGTGGCCGACACGTCTTTGGTCACTCCCAAAGGGAAGCTGAAGGCGGAGATCATCTGGGTCGACGATACCGACAAGGAAATCGACAGGACCGAGGTCGCCTATGGGGAAATGCCCAAGCACGATGACCCCAAGAAGGCAAATGCCGAGGACGGCACGGCTTATACCTTCAAGGCCTGGACGCCAGCGCTGGCCGAGGTGACCGGCCCGGCGACCTACAAGGCGGAGTTTGAGGCGCTGTACACCATCACCTTCGTGAGCGAGGACGGTAATACCGAGCTTTGGAAGAAGCAGGACTACAAGTACAACGACAAGGTCGTGTACGGCGGCACCCTGCCCACCAAGGCCCCGGACGCCACCCATTACTATGAATTCACGGGCTGGGTGGACACGAAGGACACCAAGAAGAAGCCGACGGTTTACGCCAACGACCAGCTGCCCAACGCGACCGCCTCTGTGACCTACAAGGCGCAGTTTACGGCGGGAACGCCTGTCGAGCTGGTGGCGACGTACACCGGCGATGCGCTGACCAAGGTCTACGATTGCAACAAGTACGGCGCGTATGTGAAGGACGGCCAGGTGGTTTACGTCATCGAGGCCCTGAAGACCATCAAGGAGAAGTTCAAGCTTGATCTCGCCGACAAGAAGGGCAAGTGGATCGAAGGCCACAAGGCTGTGGGCTTCAAGCTGTCCCTATCCAAGCAGTACGACAGCGCGGACGTGGGCAACAAGTACCAATTCGAGTTCAAGGTCACGTTGACCGGGGACGACGCGGCGTATTATGCGCTGAAGAACGCAGTAAAGGAAGAAGGCAAAGATCCTGCGGCGGTTGTCAAGGTTCCCGCCACCATTACCCCCCGCGAGGTGGTCGTCACCCCCCGCGCGGGCCTTTCCAAGACCTACGGCACCTCTGATCCGAAGTATTCCGACGGCTCCTGGCTGTCCAACGACGAGACCAGCCCCCTGCACCAGGACCTCTCCGGCGTGGCGGGCTACGGCGTGCCGGTGAACATGCAGGACGGCAAGCTGCAGCTGAGCGTGACCGAGGCGGCCTACCTGATGCAGGAGGCCCGGCTGAAGGGCACCAAGTTCTTCCCCGGCGAAAATCCCTGGCTCGTCCGTGAGGAGGGCGAGGACGCTGGCAAGTACAAGATCCTGATCGGTGGCATGAGCTTTGGCGATAACTTCACCGTGAAGCTGAAGGACGAGGTCTTCACTGTCACACAGAAGAACCTGGCCGACGCCAACGTCGTCGTGAAGACCATCTCCAACCAGCAGTATACCGGCAAGCCCATCACGCTGGACAAGGAGAAGCTGGTGGTGACCTATGGCTCGTTTACGCTGGAGGAGGGCAAGGACTTCACCACCGAGTACAAGAACAACACCGAGGCGAGCACCGACACCAAAAAGGCGACGGTGACGCTGACCGGCAAGGGCAACTATACCGGCACCAGGGAAGTGACCTTCAGCATCATCAAGACGGCCTCTCCCACCGCGACGCCCTCCTCCGGCGGCGGCAGCAGCGGCTACCGCGGCGGCAGCTCCAGCAGCAGCTTCAGCGGCTTTGACGACGACGATTTTGAAGAGGAAGCGGAAGAAGCGGAAACGGGCGACAACGGGAACGGCATTGTCTGGATCCCCGCGCCCGACGGCAACATTCGGGTGAATGAAATGGATTACGGCACGGTGCTGTTCGGCACGGACGGCCTGGCCAGGTCGTTCTCCATCTACACCGAGGATTACGTACTCGAAACTTCCGATACTGAGGAATTCGACGGCTTCGAGGATGAAGGCGACGGCGAAATCGACTTTGAAGCGGCTGGAAGTGACGAGTCGATCGAATTGGTTGACGAAGGCGCCGACGACGAAGCCATCGACATCGAGGATGATGCTGTGGAAGGCCCCACGTTGAAGCGTGTCGTGATCAAGGCAGATTCGATGAAGTCGACCACCGATGACGGACAGGAGGAGGACATCCTGCTGGAGGGCACCGATCGCAAGCGCTATGAAGAGCTGCACCTGCGGTTGACCGATTCCACCGTCCAGGGCCTGATCAACAACGGCGTGGGCGAGATCGTGTATGAACTGGAGCAGGCCCGGTTGCGCATTCCGCTGTCCGCACTGGGCAGCACCATCGTGCTGCCCGCCGAAGGCGCTGAGGCGGATGAAGACGGCGAGGTGCTGGACGACGAAGGCCTCGACGTGGAGGATGAGATCGAGATCGAGGACGGCGTTGAGATGGACGGGACGGAGTCGGTCGATGACATCGTCGCCAACGACGCGGACATCCCCGTGAACGCCAATACCGCGGGCAAGACCCTGCCGGTGGACGGCTATGACATCGTCATCGAGCAGGCGGACGCCAACGGACTGAGCGCGCGCGAGCAGGCGCTCATCGGCGACAACCAGACCCTGATGCCCGCCTACCGCGTGCGGGTGCATATCATCCCCGAGGACGCCCAACAGTCGCCCACCGGCGAGGTGGACGAGAACGGCGAGCCCGTGACCGTGCCGGTCACCGAGACGCTGCCCGAGAACTACACCCTGCCAGGGGTGGTGCTGCAGCTGGTGCCCAACGACCGCTATGACCTGGCGCCCGACGAGGCGCAGGTACTGTACGCGGCCATCGAGCTGGCCACGGCAGAGGAAACCGAAGCGCTGGAAGCGGATGCCCAGGCGCTCGCGGGGGACCTCGAAGCGCCTGCAGGGGATGACGGGACATTGACGGAGGACTTCGAAGCGCCTGCGGAGGACGGCGAGACATTGACGGCGGACGCCGATGGATTGGAAGCGGACGTTGGCGAGGCGATGATTGCGAACAATCCGGCCCTGGCCAACGCTATCGAGAAGGACCAGGCTTCGCTGACCCCGGCGATGTTCGACGAAGCGGAGACGCCGATGAAGGTGGATGTCGAGCCCGTTGAGGACGGCCTGTACGTTGCCATCGTTCCCCCGGATTGGGATCCCACTCCGTACCTGCCCAAGCCTGAGAATGCGTCCGAAGAGTCCTTCGAGGAAGAAGAATTCTCCGACGACGTGGGCGAGGGCGAGTTCGAGGAGATCGGTGAAGAAGCCGGCGACGAGGAATTGGAGTTTGACGATGCAGAAGAAGAGGAGTTCGTCGAATTCTGATCCGGTGAAAGCGTAAACAGACAACGACAAAAACCCGCGACAATGCTCGCGGGTTTTGTGTGGGGACGGGGAGGCAAATACTGATTTGTCGGGGAGACGAGGGAACAGGGAACAGGGAACAGGGAACAGGGAACAGGGAACAGGAATGGCGGCTGCCGCGAACATTTCGATATT